>JADJUS010000016.1 GCA_016716905.1 Acidobacteriota bacterium
GTGTTCGCTGATGGAGTTCGTGCAGGCGCTGAATGCTTCCGGCCGCCGACCTTGACAAAAACACGCGGGTTTCGATGTGGGGCCTTCTTCTTCGCCTCGAGAGTGGTGAAGCAGTAGCTCGAGCAAAAGGGGCTGCTGGTCACCGAACGCGCGTTGCTTGAAGACAACGGCGATGGTGTGGGACGCGAGGCGATGTCAGCCACGGGCGAAGACGGCACTGCGCTCCGCAACCGCGTGCTGGATGCAGGCGTCGAAACCATGACCACCGACCCCGCCCTGCAGATGTTGTTTCAGAAGCAGGAACTCCTGACGCTACCAGATCGACGAGCTCAAGCGTGAAGGCCACCATGCCCGAAGCGGAATGCGCCGCCGCGTGGGGCTCATGGTCGAGGAAAGCTTGCGACTATTGTCGGCGCAGAGATTCGCGCCAAAGGCGGCGGCGCATTCTGAACACTGTTAATGGCGGGAAATGTCACAAATGTCCGAAATGGCGAACTGCGGACAAGCCAGTACGGACAACCATTGCAGGAAGAATGGTCGAATGTCCTTGGTGACTAATGGTTGAATCTGCGGCTCCAAGGTCATTTCGATCATTTATTGCGCATTGAACATTCCGACGTTACCGTCATTGGTTTGTCCGCATTTCGCCATTTCGGTTGTTGTGACATTTCGCCATTACGCGGTTCCGCCATCGCGCGCCAGTCCCAATTGGCGCGTTCGCGGCGGCGCAAGAAACGCGCGCCGAGCGCCCCGGCGAGAATCCCCGGCGTGTGCCCAAAACGCGACCCCGCCCGTGGAGGCGGTCACGGCAGGTACGTCCCGAGAAAGGGCCTCCTCGACCGCGGCGGCAGGAACCAGAACGCCAGGAAGAACAGAGAGACTCCGATCACGTTGATGTAGACCACGAGGAAGAGCAGCACCAGCACCCGTGAGCCCGGGAACATGACGAAATGCACGCCCATCACACCGGCAATAGCACCGCTGGCGCCCACCATCGGGAGCAGCGACACAGGCCTCGCCCAGGTCTCAACCAGGGCCGCCACGACGCCGCACAGCAGGAAAAAGGCGAGGAAGCGGCCGTGCCCCATCTGGTCCTCGACGTTGTCGCCAAAAATCCACAGGCAGACCATGTTGCTGCCCAGATGCAGCACGTCGGCGTGCAGGAACATCGACGTCACCGCAGACACCCACGAAAGGACGCCGGGATGACGCCCCAGGTGGCGAAAGTGGCGTCCCGTGTGTCTGCGCCGCCCGGCTTTACCAGCCACAGCCAGACGTGCAGCAGCACATTGGACCCGACCAGGAGCCATGTGACCAGCGGAGTGGTGCGCGACGGTATGGCGTCGCGAAGCGGAAAGAGCATACTGAGACGGCAAGTATCGTAACGGAGAATCTCGCGTGACGTGTCGATCGTGTGGAACCCTCATCGCTGACAAGGCCATCGTCTGTTACAAGTGCGGAATGGCGACCATGGAACAGCCGGAGGTCGCTACCCGGGTGCGACTGCGGCCGCGGTCGCGGGTGGCGGTCGGCCTGGCCGCCGTGGTCATCACCGCCCTTGGTGCCTGGCTCGTGCCGATGACGCCGGAGGGCACCTGGATGCGGTGGGCGGCGTGGGCGGCGCTGCCGGTCGTGACCTACGTCACGGTTCGGCTGATTCGCGGCTCGGTTCCGGTAAGATGCTTCGGAGATGAGCACCGGACAGCCCCTCGAACCCCTCAGACTGGAAGTCACGGACGCTCAAGGCGAGCGCACCGTGGTCGTTGACAGTTCGCCCATCACTATCGGCCGTCGTGAAAACAACGATCTTCCGGCTTGGCGGCAGCGAAGTGTCGCGTGAACACATCGTGATCGAGCGCGTCGACGGGAGTGTGGACGATTCGGGATCTGCAGTCCAGATACGGGACGTCGGTCAACGATCAGCCTCTGACATCGCAGCCCCTGAAGTCCGGCGATCGCATCCGGCTTGGCAGAGGCGGCGGCGCCGACATGGTGTGCCACTTCGGCGACGCGACCTCGGCGTCGTCGCGTTCGATGACCGGGGCGCGAGACGATCTGCGGCAGATTACCGCGCTGCTCGAAGACTCCGATCGCTTGGCTCGGGCCGCGTGCTCCAGGAAGTGCTCACGCTCGTCCTTGACGCGGCTGTGGAAGTCTCGGGAGCCGAACGCGCGTTCATCATGCTGGCCGGCGCGGGTGACGTGCTGGAATTCAAACTCGGTCGAGGGCGCGGGAAGGTCACGCTCAACGACGCCACGTTCAGCATCAGCCGGAAAATTCCCGATGAAGTATTCCGCCTCGGTCAGACACAGGTGATGGCGGACCTGCTCGACGGCGCGCTGGCCGACGTGCACCAGGGCACGGTGGCCCTCGGCATTCGCAACGTCGTCTGCGTGCCGCTCAACGCCGTGTTGTATGTGGACTCGGCCGACGCCAACACCGAGGATCGCCGCATCGGCGTGTTGTATCTCGACAGCCGTGAGAAGGGCACGCTGCTGTCCACGTCCACGCGCAAGGCGCTGGCCACCATGGCGTCCGAGGCGTCGTCTGCCATCCAGAACGCCCAGCTCTACCGCGAGAAGGTGGAGAAGTCGCGGATGGAGCATGAGATGAAGATCGCGGCTGAGATTCAGCAGGCGCTGATGCCGAAGCCGCTGGCGAACCTGCGGTTTGCCGAGGCGGCGGCCGCGTCCATCGCCTGTCGATCAATCGGCGGCGACTTCTTTGACTACCTCGACTTCGGCGGCAAGGCCCTGGGTTTCACCCTGGGTGACGTGGCGGGCAAGGGGCCGCCTGCCGCGCTGCTGAGCGCGCTGATGCAGGGGATGTTCGCCTCGCATGTGACTGGCGTGGATGGGACAGCGAAGCTCGTCACGATCGCGAACCAGGTGCTGTGCAAGCGCGGGATCGAGTCGCGTTTCGTCACGCTGATGTTCGGCATTCTCGGCTCGGACGGCACCCTCACGTACACCAACGCCGGCCACAACCCGCCCTTTGTGGTGGGCCCCTCAGGTGTGCGTCGTCTCGAAGACGGCGGTCCGGTGGTGGGCCTCCTGGAGTTCGCGCCGTACGGCCAGGAGACCCTGAAGCTGCAGCCAGGCGACACCGTGGTGGTCTTCAGCGACGGTGTGTCTGAGGCGATGAACGCGGAAGGCGACGAATTGGGTGACGATCGGCTGCTGGCCGCGATTCAGGCCGCGCCCTCGACGACCGCTGAAGACCTGGTCGCGCACATCTTTGCCGCCGTCAGCGATTTTACCCACGGCACGGCGCAGGGAGACGACATCACCGCGATGGTCATCCGGTATCGCGGCGCGGATGCGGCATGACCCGCACCCGCGCGCTGCTGCTGCTCTGGCTGTGCCTGGCGGTGCTCGTGTGGAATACGGCCTTCGACCAGTGGGTGGTGCTTGCGCAGCGTGATTTACCTCGTCCGCGAGGGAGCGTGGGAACTGGGCCGCGGGCCCCAGCCGGGCATGGCCGAGATGATGAGCGACGCGGTCCGTGATGGCGCACTTCGCGCGTCGGCCTGGACCGCCGTGATTGTTGGCGCAGGTTTGCTCACCCTGCGCGCGAGGAAGTAATGCACCCCCTGATTTACGACTGGAACCAGGTCGGGGCCCCGCCCCCGCCGGACCGTCCCGTAATGCTCGACGATGAGACGTTGCGGGATGGGTTGCAATCCCCGTCGGTGACCACGCCCTCAATTGACGACAAGATTCGCATCCTGCACTTGATCGATTCGCTGGGGATCGAAACCGCCGATATCGGGTTGCCCGGCGCCGGGGCGCAGGTGGCGGACGATGTCGAGCGGCTGGCGCGCGAAATCGTGACGAGTGGACTGCGGGTGCAGGCCAACTGCGCCGCGCGCACCGTGCTCGCCGACATCATCCCGATCGCCCGAATCTCCCAGCGGGTCGGCCTTTCGATTGAATGCTGCACGTTCATCGGGTCCAGCCCCATCCGGCAGTATGCGGAGGATTGGACGCTCGACCGTCTCGTCGCGCTCACCGAGGAAGCCGTGGGGTTTGCGGTGAAGGAGGGCCTGTCGGTGATGTATGTCACCGAAGACACCACGCGCGCCGACCCCGAGTCACTCCGGCGGCTCTACTCGGCGGCCATTCGGGCCGGGGCGACGCGGGTGTGTGTCGCAGACACCGTGGGGCACGCCACGCCCACCGGGGCGGCTGCGGTCGTCCGGTTTGTGCAGTCGATTGTGGATGACTGCGGGGGTGGCGTCGGTATCGACTGGCATGGCCACCGTGACCGCGATCTGGCCGTGATCAACTCGCTGGCGGCCTGGGAGGCAGGTGCCACGCGCCTCCACGGCGCAGCGCTGGGCATAGGGGAACGGGTGGGGAACACCCCTATGGATCTGCTGCTGGTGAACCTGGTGCTCATGGGGCTGCGGCAGGACAGCCTCCTGCGCCTGGGTGAGTACTGCGAGCTGGTGGCCCGCACGTGCGGGGTGCCCATGCCGCCCAACTACCCGGTGGTGGGGCGTGACGCCTTCCGGACGGCCACCGGCGTGCACGCCGCTGCCGTCATCAAGGCCGCTCGCAAGAATGAGGCAGAGCTGATGGATGCCGTCTACTCAGGCGTGCCGGCCAGCCTCGTGGGGCGCGAGCAGGTCATCGAGGTGGGGCCGATGTCGGGCAAATCCAACGTCGTCTACTGGCTCGAGCGACGCGGTATCGAGGCCACCGAAGGGCGTGTGGAGCGGATCTTCGCAGCGGCGAAACACGCGCCCAGCGTGCTCGGCGAGGCAGAGATCCGAGCGCTCGTCGAGCCGTAGCAGGGCGCCCCGACGCGTCCCCAGAGGGGACGGATGCGTTTTCTCCTCTGAAAATGAGCGCAATTGTGCGAAACTAGCCCGCGACGCGTTGTGCGTCTTCCAAGGAGACGAGATGGCGAAGAAGAAGGCTGCAAAGAAAGTCGCGAAGAAAATCGTGAAGAAGGCGAAGAAGCCGGCGGCGAAGAAGAAGACCGCGCGCAAGGCGAACGCTGCGTTCATGCGGCCGGTCACTGTCAGCGCGACGCTCGCGCCGGTGGTGGGCGACAAGCCGATTCCGCGCACCGAGGTGACGAAGCGTCTGTGGTCGTACATCAAGAAGAACGGCCTGCAGGACCAGAAGAACAAGCGGATGATCAAGGCGGACGACAAGCTGAAGGCTGTGTTCGGCGGCAAGGCGATGGTCAACATGTTCGAGATGACCAAGCTGGTCAGCAAGCACCTGAAGTAGATCGGATCGAATTCACGAAAACTCGCGGCGGCTGCACCTGCAGTCGCCGCTTGTTTTTTGTACGGAGCTTCCCGCGCCGTTCCCCGGTCCGTAGGGCGTGGCTTCCGCCTCCGCGAACGCTTCGGCGGACTCGCCGTAGCCTTGGCAGAGGCGGTCAGCCGCGCCGTCTTAGTCTGGAACCCTGGCCGCCCGTGAGGGGACCGTGTGGAGCCTCCGCGGAGCTGCCGCGTGAAACCGTTCGCTGCGTCCGCGCGGCCTGCGACCTATCGCCCACGGGCCGCTCCGCACACGGCGGAGCCGGCCCTTGCAGGCCGCGCTCCCTTCGCGACGGTTTCGCGCTCACGCGTGTCGCGGCACTCCGAGTCGGCTCCACACGGTCCCCTCACGGGCGGCCAGGGGAGTCTGCCTCAGCAAAGCCATCAAGTTGCGCGGGGACCAGATTGGGCAAGATAATGCCGCGTGTAATTCGCAGTTGATCATCGACCCCTAACCTAGAAGGAGATTGCCACGGCCATTGTCGCAGCGTTTCAATCGCCCACTCTCACTCAGGCCACGTACGAAGAATCCGTTCGGCTACTCTCGGGTGGCCGCTCGCGGCTGACGGCGGGCGTCAGCCAGTCAACATAGGCCGCGCTCGAGGACATGTGGCGGGGCTGCGAGGGAGGTAGCACGGTGCGGGAGGGACCTGGGATGCGTGCGCTCGGGCGCGCGATGAAGCACTTTGCGGCGGCCGTTGTTGCGTGGGGCCTCTTGACGACGCTCACGTTTGCTCAGGGGGTGGCGTCAGGGTTCTCGGGTCGCTGGGAACTGGAGGCCGGGCAGCAGACGGGCATTGATGTGGTGTTGGTCCTGACGATCGACGAACCTCCCCTTCAGAGCCGCTCGGCTGGCTCCGTGCGAGATTCTTCTAATGACCTGGTCAGGGTGGTACGAGAACTCGAGACTGGAGCGCTGACCGAGGCCTATCGACTTGGCGTGCCCGCCGTCACCATTTCGGGCTTTGGCCCGGGGCGACCGAGAGGGCCGAAGACCCACGTACGCGCGACGCGGGCCCCCGCCAAGCTGACGATCGCGAGCGGCAGCTACACCGGCCCGATGCGCGAAAGCGGGGAGTGGACGGAGCAAGTGGAGACCTGGTCGTTCGAACCAGACGGGCGGCTCCGGGTCACGATTGCCAGTCGCGGATCGAATCGTCCTGACACAACGGTCTCTCGGCTGTACCGACGGGCAACCCGACTCCGGGACTCCTGGACCCCAGGACCCCGACGCGATCTACTTCCGCAGGTAGGCGACGATGTCGGGGAGTGCGGCGAGGAGGACGTCGCCGACGACCTGGAGCGACGCGGCTGAGACGTTTTCGAGCGTGTCGCTCGCCGTATGCCAGTGCCCGAGCGCGTTGAAGTTGTTCAGGTCAATCAGGTCGATCGACGGAATGCCGGCGCGCACGAAGTGCAGGTGGTCGTCTTCGATCGTGGTGTCCACGTCCACGAACTTCGACGAATGGCCCAGCCGCTTGGCGGTGGCCCAGACAATGGCGTTGAGCCAGCCGGCGGAGTAGCTGTCGCGCTCAATCTTCAGCGACTTGCTGCCGATCATGTCCACCAGGATGAGTGCCTTGATTTGCGAGAGGGTGCCGGCCTTCCGACCCTGCTGTACGTAGAAGCGGCTGCCGTAGGTGGAGTCGGTGTTCAGGTCCCAGGCGGCCACGGCCTCTTCGCCGTCGAACCAGACGAACTCGTAGGTGAACTCGCGGGGCTGGTCTTTCAGTGACCTCAGCAGTTCGATCAGGAAAGCCCCGCTTGAGCCGCCGTCACTCGCGCCGACAAACCGGAAGTCTGTGAACAGTTTGGTGTCGTAGTGGCCGGTGAAGAGGATGCGGTCGGTCCGTTGACCCGGAAGGGTGACGATCAGGTTCGTCATTTCCACCGCCCCGGCCGGGGTGGTGGCGGTAAATGTCTGTTCCTGGACCGTCAGGTTCATCGCCGCGACCTGGCGGGTGATGTAGGCCCGGGTCTGGCGCAGCGCGGCCGAGCCCGACGGCCTCGGGCCCAGGTCCACCATGGCCTTCAGATGCTCCCAGGAGCGCGCGGAGTCGAAGGTTGGGCCCTTGGCCTGGTCAGGCACGCTCACGTGTCCTGCGGCCACGACAGCGGCCGCTGCCAGACTGATGACGCCGACCGACCCGAGAAGACGAAGCAGCATCCAGGCTCCTGTGCGATGGGCGGCAAGCGCCCCGGTTATCCGCGCGCCTCGCGCGGGACGTAGTCGCGACGGCTCGCGCCAATGTAGATTTGACGCGGGCGGGCGATCTTCTGGTCGGAATCCCGCAGCATTTCGTCCCACTGGGCCAGCCAGCCCGCGGTGCGCGGAATGGCAAACAGCACGGGGAACATGTCGAGCGGGAATCCCATCGCCTGGTAGATCAGGCCGGAGTAGAAGTCCACGTTCGGGTACAGCTTCCGGCTCACAAAGTACTCGTCCTCGAGGGCGATACGTTCGAGCTCCAGGGCGATGTCGGTCAGCGGGTTGCGTCCGGTGACCTCAAAGACCAGGTCGGCGGTTTGCTTGATGATTCTGGCCCGGGGGTCGTAGGACTTGTAGACGCGGTGGCCGAAGCCCATCAGCCGGCCCTCGCCGCCCTTGACGCGTTTGATGAACGCCGGCACGTTGTTGACCGACCCGATTTCCTTGAGCATGTGCAGGACGGCTTCATTGGCGCCGCCGTGCAGCGGGCCATACAACGCGGCTGCGGCCCCCGCGAGCGACGAGTAGGGGTCGGCCTGCGAGCTGCCGATGCCGCGCATCGCGCTGGTGCTGCAGTTCTGCTCGTGGTCGGCGTGCAGGATGAACAACACGTCCAGCGCGCGCTCCAGCACCGGGTGCGGACGGTACTTCAGCTCGGTCATCTTGAACAGCATGTTCAGGAAGTTGCCGGTGAAGCTCAGGTCGTTGTCGGGGTAGACGTAGGGCCGCCCGATGGAGTGCCGGAAGGCATACGTCGCGATGCTCGGCACCTTCGCGATCAAGCGGAGGATCTGCAGCCGCCGGCCGTCCGCGTCGCCCACCTCCTTGGCGTCGGGATAAATGGTGGACAGCGCGCCGACCGTGGAGAGGAAGATGCCCATCGGGTGGGCGTCGTGCTGAAACCCGTCCATGAACTTCTTGATGTTCTCGTGCAGCATGGTGTGGAGCGTGATCTCATGGCTCCAGGCATCGAGCTGCGGGGTGGTGGGCAGTTCGCCAAACAGAATCAGGTACGCCGTCTCCAGGTAGGAGCTGTGCTCGGCGAGCTGGTCGATGGGGTAGCCGCGATATTCGAGGATGCCCTTGTCGCCGTCGATGAACGTGATGCTGCTGCGGCAGGACGCGGTGTTCTGGAACGCCGGGTCATATGTCATCAGCCCGAAGTCTTCGGGTGATGCCTTGATCTTCCTCAGGTCCATCGCGCGGATGGTGCCCTCAGCGATGGGAACTTCGTACTGCTTGCCGGTGCGGTTGTCGGTGATGGTGAGCGTGTCGGCCATAAAAACAATTCACGTGGACGGATCATTGTCGGGCGAGTCGGGGATGGAATCGATAGCCGGCCCAGGAACCCGGTAGTCGCCCTGCAGCCAGCGGTTCAAGTCCGCCAACTGACAACGTTCACTGCAAAAGGGCCGCCACCGGGGATCCGCAGGCTGCAGGCGGCATTGCACGCACACAGGCCGGGCCGACATCAGGGGTATTGTACGCGAAATGCCGCCTGCTGCCGACTACTGGTGCCTGACGTCCTTCGCCGAGACCATGAAAATGACGTCCTCGGCGATGTTTGTGGCGTGGTCGCCAATCCGCTCGAGGTGACGCGAAATGAGGATCAGGTCCAGACTGGGTTCGATTGTGGCGGCGTCGCGCAGCATGCAGGCCAGCAGGTCGCGGAACACATGGGTCTTGAGTGCATCCAGCTCGTCATCCTGCCCCAGCACCTTCCGGGCCAGGCCAAGGTCGTGGCGGACGTAGGCGTCCAGCGAGTCGCGCAGCATCACCTGCGCCAGTTCGGCCATCTTCGGGATGTCGATCAGTTCCTTGACCGGCGGGTGCTGCAGGTAGCGACGCACCGCCTCGGCGATGTTGACCGCCAGGTCGCCCACGCGTTCAAGGTCGGTGTTGATCTTGACGGCGGCGACGATGGAGCGGAGGTCGCCCGCCATGGGTTGATGCAGCGCCAGCAGCTTGAAGCAGCGGTCGTCGATTTCGATGTGCAACTGGTTGATGGCGGCGTCGCCGGTGAGCACCGCCTCAACCATCCGGCCATCACGATCGACCAGGCTGCGCACAGCCAGGCGCAGCCGCTCTTCGGCCAGGCCACCCATCTCGAGCAGTCGTCCCTTGAGCTCGTCGAGCTCGTCCTGAAAGTGTCGTGCGTGCCGTTCCATAGCTGAATCCTGCCGGGTTAACCGAAGCGACCGGTGACGTAGTCTTCCGTCAACTTCTCGGTCGGACTGGTGAAAATCTGTTCCGTGGGGCCCGACTCCACGAGGCGGCCGAGCCAGAAAAACGCCGTCTGGTCGGACACGCGCGCCGCTTGCTGCATGTTGTGCGTCACGATCACAATCGTGTAAGACGTCTTGAGCTGGTAGATGAGTTCCTCGATGCGCTGGGTCGCAATCGGGTCGAGCGCCGACGCCGGCTCATCCATCAACAGGATCTCGGGTTGAATGGCCAGGGCACGGGCGATGCACAACCGCTGCTGCTGGCCGCCCGACAGCATCAGTGCCGATTCGGTCAGCCGGTCCTTGACCTCATCCCAGATCGCGGCGGCCTTCAGACTCTCCTCGACCCGGCCTTCCATCTCGCCGCGGTTTTTCGTCAGGCCATTGATCCGCAGGCCGTACGCGATGTTCTCGAAGATGGATTTCGGAAAGGGGTTGGACTTCTGGAAGACCATGCCGACGCGCCGGCGCAGTCCCACCACGTCAGTGGATGAGGCGTAGATGTCCTCGCCGTCGATCTGGACGCGGCCTTCAACCCGCGTGCCCGGGATGATGTCGTTCATCCGGTTGAGCGCATGCAGGAAGGTGCTCTTGCCGCAGCCCGACGGGCCGATGAACGCCGTGACCAGGTTCGCGTGGAGCGCGATGGTGATGTCGCTCAGGGCCTGCTTGGCGCCGTAGTAGAAATTCATCCCCTGCACGTCGATCTTCACGGGCGTGGTTGGGCGAGCGTTGCCCGTGGTCATCGTCGACAGCGGTCGAAGGAGGGTGGTCATGCGCGGGCTTTCTGGAAGCGGTCCCGCAGCACGATGGCCACGGCATTCATCGAGAGGAGCAGGACCAGCAGCACAATGATGCCGGCCGCGGCGTTTTCGGCGAACGCCACCTGCGGTTTGGAAACCCAGTTGTAGATCTGGATGGGCAGCACCGTGAAGGGCGACATGACGCCCGACGGCGTGAAGTCGATACGCGAGGGCGCCGATCGTGATGAGCGGCGCAGTTTCTCCGATGGCGCGAGACATGGCAAGGATCAGGCCCGTCAGGATACCCGGTAACGCGGTGGGAAGCACCTGATGCCAGATGGTCTGCCACTTGGTGGCGCCCAGGCGCATGCGACCCTTCTCGCGCGGACATCGGCACGGTTCGCAGCGCTTCGCGCGTGGAGAGAATGACCACGGGCAGTGCGAGCAGGCCCAGCGTGGCGCCGCCCGAGAGAATCGACGGGCCCCACCCAAACGCCCGCACGAAGATCCCCAGCCCGAGCAGGCCGTAGATGATCGACGGCACGCCTGCGAGGTTGGCGATATTGATTTCGATGAGGCGGGCCATGCGGCCGCCTCCACCGTACTCCTCGAGGTACACCGCGGCGCCGATCCCCAGTGGCAGCGCAAACGCCGCCGTCACCATCAGGATGTAGAGGCTGCCGAGAATCGCGGGGTAGATGCCCGCCGACGATGCGCGGCGGGAGGGCATGCTGGTGAGGAACTCCCAGTCGAGGCGCGCCCAGCCGTCAGACCAGATGTCGTACAGCAGCGCCAGCAGCGCGACGAGCGAGAGCGTGAGCACGAGGATGCTCATGGTCTGCAGCAGGCGATCGCCGGCCATGCGGCGCGAAGCGGAGGTCACGAGTACTGCTCCCGGAAGCGGCGGCGCAGCCAGTCGCTGATGAGGTTGAGCACGAAGGTCATCAGGAACAACAACATGCCCACGGCGAAGATGGTGCGGAAGGCGATCGATCCCGCCGGTGTATCGCCCATGCTGACCTGCACGATGTAGGCGGTCATTGTCTCCACCGGATTCATGGGGTTGGCGGTCAGACGCGGCTGTTGTCCGGCGGCAATCGCCACGATCATCGTCTCGCCGATGGCGCGGGACATGGCCAGGATGAACGACGCGGAGATGCCGGAGAGCGCGGCGGGCACCACCACGCGCAACGCCGCCTGCATCTTGGTGGCGCCCAAGGCGTACGCGCCTTCACGTAGCCCGTTAGGCACCGCGTGCAACGCGTCTTCCGACAGCGACGACACCAGCGGGAGGATCATGATGCCCATGACCAGACCGGGACTCAGCGCATTGAAGAGCGCCAGGTCGGGGAAGACCTTTTGCAGCAGCGGAGTCACGAACAGCAGGGCGAAATAGCCGAAGACGACCGTGGGAATCCCGGCCAACACCTCCAGCACGGGCTTGACCACGCGCCGCACGCCTGGCGGGGCATACTCGCTCAGGTAGATGGCCGAGAGCAGGCCGGCAGGCATCGCCACGAGCATGGCGATGAGCGACACCAGAATGGTGCCGCCCACAAGGGGAGCGCCGAACTGCGGGTCGTAGAAGAGCGGCGTCCAGACGGTGCCGAACAGGAAGTCCGTGATCGGCACCTCACGGAAGAACTCGTACGTTTCGAAGACGAGCACGCCGATGATCCCGGCGGTGACGAGCACTGATCCGGCGGCGCAGGCAAACAGCGCGCGCTCGATCAGCCACTCGACTTTCCGCCGGGTCGCCAGCGTCATTACTGACGGCCCTGCAGCAGTTCTGTCAGGGATTTCGTTGACTGCGCCGCGTGGTCGGCAAACATGGTGCCGGGGTGCGTGCCGCGAGGCGCGCCTTGACCAGCGCCAGTTCGGCGTCGGTCAGCGAGACATACCCGACTTCCTTCGAGAGCTTGCCGGTGTTGGCCGGTAGAAGTCCGCGAACTTCTGCACTTCAGGGCGGGCCATAGCGGTGGTGCTCACGTAAATGAACAGGGGCCGTGACAGGGGGCGATAGGTGCCGTTGCGCACCACGTCAAACGACGGCTGAATGGGGCCCGCCCCGTTGGTGGGGTCCTCGTCGTCGATGCCCACGAGCTTGAGCTTGCCCCTGGTTCTCTTCGTAGTAGGCGAGGCCCATGCCCCGAGGGCGTATTCGTCACCCGAAACGCCCTGCACCAGGATGTTGTCGTTTTCGCTCGACGTGTAGTCGCCGCGGCTCTGCTTGGCCTTGCCCACAATCGCCTCGGTGAAGTAGTCGAAGGTGCCCGGAGTCGGTGCCGGCGCCGTAGAGGTTAATCATCTTGTCGGGCCAGCCCGCGCGGACCTGGCTCCACTTCGTGATTTTGCCCTGCGCGTCGGGCGACCACAGCTTCTTGAGTTCGGCGACCGTCATCGAAGCGGCCCAGGTGTTTTTGGGATTCACGACGACAGCGAGGCCGTCGTAGGCGACAGGCAGTTCAACGAAGGCGATCGATGCCTGGGCGCAGGCTTCCAGTTCGGTGGTGCTGATGGGCCGTGAGGCGTCAGACACCGCGATTTCACCGCGGCAGAACTTCTTGAAGCCACCGCCGGTTCCCGAAAACCCGACTGTGACTGGTGCGGAACCATCGGTCTTGCCGAAATCCTCCGCGACCGCTTCGGAGATCGGAAAGACCGTGCTGGAGCCGTCGATGGCGATGACGGCCGCAGGCGTGGACGAGGGCGCCGGCTCTGTGCCACCACCGCACGAAGCAGCGACAAGGGGCGGGCAACGTGATGATGCTCAGGAGGCGGGCAGCGGACAGAAGGCGAATTCTCATAGGACCGAGCGTATGGGCCGAGAATATCGCGCCGGTTTCGGAGGTGTAAATTCTGTGTTACAAGCGGACCGGGGCCGGGCGGCCCGTCGGCGACCCCGCCCAACCGCGACTTCGAAGCGGATCGGCCGGTCCAGCAGGTCCGAGAGGGGCTCGGCATGCCGCTGGGCCGCCCACAGCTCCAGTTCGGACGCTTCACCCGCCGAAGCGCACGAGGAAGGCCCTCGGGTGTCTCAGTGGAGCTCAATGCCGCCGATCGATTGTGCGTGGCCGCGGTCCAGACCTTCGGCCAGGCGCAGCATGGCGGCCAGCAGCCGCACGATACGGCGGCGCGGCGCTGGCAGGGCGCTGAAGTCCTCATGGCTTTTCCGTGGGGCGGTCTGGCGGTGGTATCGCGCCACCAGGGCCATCAGCACAATCTCGTCGGGCTCGAAGCCCCGAAGATCGCCATGCAGAATGAGATAGTGCGAGTGTTTGTGGTGCCGTTCGTAGCTGATGAGGCCGCCGATGTCGTGCAGGATCGCGGCGTACTCCAGCCACTCACGTTCGCGTGGCCCCAGTTCATGCAGGTGCTGCGTCGCGTCGAACAGCGCGAGCGACAGGCGTGCCACGTGGGTGGCATGCCGCGGAATGTAGTGACAGCGCTCGGCGAGTTCGATGACGCTGCGCCGACGGACATCGGGGTACCGTTCGACGGTGCGGATGTGCGCGCCGTTTTTCTTGATGTAGTCGAGCACCAGCCCTTCTCGCAGGGCGAAGTCGCAGAGCGTCAACTCGGTGGCGCCCAGGGCGCTGAGCAGGGTGTCGAGCAACACGGCGCCGGCCACCGCGAGGTCGGCGCGTCGCGGGTCAGGCCGGGGAGCGCCAGACGATCTTCGAGTGTCGTGTCGGTGAGCGATCGCCTGACGCGGCGAAACGCCTTGGCGCTCACGCGCCGGTTGCGCAGGTCGCCGCCGTCGCGCACGGCCAGCGCGCCGAGCGCGGCGATCGTGCCTGACGTGCCGATGACACGGTGAAAGCCACGCGACTTGAGCGCGCGAATGTGCGTCGCCGTCTGCCGGCGGACGTATCGCTCCACCCGCTTTTCTTCGTCCGCCGTAATTGGGTCGCTCGTGACGAACCGCTCGGTCAGCCGGATGACGCCAATCTTGAAGCTGCCGCCCAGTTGCATGCGAGCCGCGGTGCCGAGCGTCAATTCCACGCTGCCGCCGCCGATGTCGATCACCACCGCAGCCTGGCCGCCGACGCCCGCCGCGTAGGCCGCCGCCAGGTGGATGAGGCGCGCTTCCTCAATGCCGGAAATCGTGCGGACACGAATGCCCACTTCCCCGGCGAATCCGCGTGACAAAATCCCCGCCATTTTCGGCTTCACGCACCGCGCTGGTCGCCGACGCGATGATCTCATCCACCGCGTGCGACTCCGCGAGGCGCTTGAACTTGGTTAAGGTTTGTAACGCGTTTGTAACAGCCGTGTCCGACAGGCGCCGGCCGTCAAGTCCGCCCGCCCCGAGCCGCACCATGTCTTTTTCGCGATCCACGACTTCAAACGACAGGTCGGGCCGCACACGCCGACGATCATATGCACCGAATTCGTGCCGATATCGATCGCCGCGATCCGCATGCACTAAGCTACCACGGTGGGTGAGGCGCGACCGTGAGCACGCTTCGACTGACGCACGCGTTGGCTGAGCAGGTGCGCCGTTTTTCACGCGCCTCGGACGGGCGCGGCGCGG
>JADJUS010000017.1 GCA_016716905.1 Acidobacteriota bacterium
CGGCACGGGCTCATCCTCGGTGCTCGCGCGTGTGGACCAGGAGCGCGATGCCGTCTTCGGTGGTCGTCCCTCATCTTCGACTTCGCTGCAAGTGTAGTGGGCCAACGTTGGGGAACAAGAGGCTCGCGGTTATCGGCAGGCGCCGTGGCCTCCGGCATTCCTTGCGTCGCGTGGCCTGGCGCATCTTCCTGATTGCCCGCCTCGTGTATCCGTGCACTTTGCGACGAATGTTGTGCGCAGCACTACCCGGCGTTCAGCATCGCCGAGCACGGCACGTTTCGCGTGGACGAGTATCAGGATTTCACCCCGATATTTTGTGCATCGTGACGGGCACTCGGTCATCGGCAATCAGGTGCTTGTCTCGGCGCTTGCGGCAGTCCCGCTGTTCCTGCTCGATCCGCCCTCGACGCCATCGAGAACTACAGCAAGGCACGGTTGGCCGAGCAGGGCGTGCCGGATGTTGAATACCGGACCACGCGACGCAACAGCGTAAACTTCTTCCGCCTCGTCAAGGAGCGCGGACTCGACCTGAGATTCGGCGCGGCCACATTCATCACGACCGCCCTGTTCATGGCGCCGCTGACGGCGCTGTTTCTCGTGTTCTTCTACCGCGTGCTCAGGCGGCGAGGATTGATCCCACGCAGGCCACGTGGCTCACGTTCCTGCTCGGGTTCGGCACGCCGTTGTTCTACCGGGCCACGGTGCTCGGACACAACATGTTCGTCATGTGCGCGATGTTCGCGTCGTTTGTCCTGCTGTGGGGGCCGCGGGGGACCGGTCTCGCAACGCCGCCGGGCGCTGGCCCGGCCTCTTCGCCGGCGTGACCCTGGCCACCGACTACATCGGCGTCATCATCATGCCGCTGCTGTGGGCCTACCTGTTCATTCCCGGGCTCTCGTCGGCGTCGTGGTGGCAGTCGTTCCGGGAATCGCTGGTGATGGTCGTGGGAAGCCTGCCCCGATCGCGTTCCTGCTGTTCAGCCAGTGGGCGATGTACGGCCACCCTTTCTGGCCGGGACAGCACTGGATGCCGAACCAGAACGAATACGTCGCCGTCGGCATGCGCGGCTTCACCCTGCCGGCCCCAGACCTGTTCTTCAAGAGCCTGTTCGATCCATCCTTCGGCATGTATTCCTGGGGACCGATTCTGCTGCTCTCGGTGGTGCCCGTCTGGCGCTACGCGCCGGGGGCGCTGGTGCTGCCGGCACGTGAGCGGTGGTTTGTGTGGATTTGCTGGGTCGCGCTGCTGCTGTTCGCGTCAGCCAATCAGTACTCGCGGCTGCAGTTCAACAGCGGGTTCCGCTATCTGCTGCCGCTGGTGCCGCTGTTGATGCTCGCGCTTGCGGACCACTGGATCCGGATCGGCTGGCGCCTCAAGGCCGCCATCACCGCTGTCGCCGTGATGCATGCGTGGGTCATCGCCGTCTATCGCGAACCGGTGATGAAATCATGGCAACTGCTCTTTTCCGAGGACCGCAGCTACCCTGGTATCGCGTCCTGACCCTGACATCCAGGCCTGACAGCGCGTGGCTGGGCACATGGTGGCCGCCGACGATGTTGCTGGTCCTGACTCTGGCCGTGGCCGCGGGCATCTGGCGGTACGGCAGCCGATTGGAGATCACGCATGGCGCCCAGTAGTCAACCGGCACGCGAACCACTGGTATCGCTGGTCGTTCCGGTCTTCAACGAAATCGAAGCGATCGATGCGTTTTATGAACGGGCGACCCAGGCGCTTGGCGCGCTCGAGGGCATGGCCTACGAGATCGTGTTTATTGATGACGGCAGTGTGGACGGGTCGTATCAGCGGCTCGCGCAGTTCGCGAAACAGAATGCGCGAATCCGCGTGCTGAAACTCTCGCGGAACTTCGGGCACCAGATCGCCATCAGTGCCGGCATCGATTTCGCCAAAGGAGATTGTGCCGTCATCATTGACGCCGATCTCCAGGACCCACCTGAGGTCGTGGCTGACATGATCGCGAAGTGGCGCGAGGGCTTCGACGTCGTCTATGGCGTGCGATCCGATCGAGCGGGCGAAACCCCGATCAAACTGGCCACGGCCACCATGTTCTACCGGCTGCTGGGCCGGCTGACCAACATCCACATTCCCGCCAACGTGGGCGACTTCAGGCTGATGAGCCGGCGTGTGGTTGAACAGCTCAAACAATTGCGCGAGAAGGACCGGTTCGTGCGCGGCCTCGTCAGCTGGGTGGGATTCCCGCAGACCAGCATCACGTACAAACGCGACCGCCGCTTTGCCGGCGAAACCAAATACCCGTTCCGGAAGATGCTGAAGTTCGCGTTCGACGGCATCACATCGTTTTCCACCATGCCGCTGAAACTCGCGACCTGGACCGGCTACGCGTCGGCGATACTCGCGGTGCTCTACCTCCTGAGCGTGTTTGTGCAGAAACTGATGGGCTACACGGTGGATGGCTGGGCCACGATCATGGTGGCGATGCTGTTCATGGGCAGCGTGCAGCTGATTTGCCTGGGCATTCTCGGCGAGTACCTCGGCCGGGTGTTCAACGAGGTCAAGCCGCGCCCGATGTATATCGTGGAGGAGGACCTGACCTCCGGGCCCGACGCTCCGGGGCGCGTGACCATGCGGGACACGATATTCGTCACCGGCGGAAGCGGATTCGTCGGCAGGACGCTGCTGGCCGCGCTTCAGCCGTTGGGCCGTCCCGTGATTGCGCTCGCACGCCGAGACATGCCGCAGACGGCTGGGGCCAACACCACGGTCATTCATGGCGACCTGCTCGATCCGACGACCTACGCGGACGCGCTTCGTTCGTGCGAGGTGGTCGTCCACCTCGCTGCGGGCCACCGGCCGCGCGTCGGCCGAAGACCACCTGCGCGTCAACGCGCACGGCACCAGCGTACTGCCGAGGCCTGCCGCAAGGCCGGTGTCCCCAAGGTGCTCTTCGTCAGTTCCATCGCCACGACCTTTCCCGACAAAACCGGCTACCACTACGCCCTCGCCAAGTGCCTCGCCGAGGAGGCCTGTGTCGCGCTCGGGGCTGCGCTTTGCCATCCTTCGACCGACGGTCATTCTGGGCCCAGGTGCGCCCGTGCTGGGCAGCCTCGAGAAACTCGCGCTCCTCCCGTTCATCGTCATGCCCGGCGCCGGACGAGGTCAGGGTGCAGCCGATCCATGTCAGCGACGTCGCCCGATGCATCACGGAAACGATCCGGCAGGATCTGTTCACGAATGCCACTGTCGAGATTGGCGGTCCTGAGACGCTG
The DNA here is from genome assembly GCA_016716905.1 of Acidobacteriota bacterium. Lineage (NCBI taxonomy): Bacteria > Pseudomonadati > Acidobacteriota > Acidobacteriota bacterium. Next base: position 3,246 of record JADJUS010000017.1, read on the forward strand.
ACGATGGAGGCGCTGCTTCAACACATTCGCATCGCGCGCACCGGAGGGTCAGGACGCGTGGTCCACGTGCCCCTTGCGGTGCTGCGGATCCCGTTGCGGATGGCTGAGGCGATCGGGCTTGGCAAGCTCCTGCCGATCAGTGCCGGGCAACTTTCCTCATTTCGATTCGACGGCGTGGCCGCTGGCCACCCGCTTCACGAACGGCTGGGTCCCAGCCTGATCGGCATCGCGGAGATGGTGCCGGGCATGCCAGATGCCAACCGTACCGCCGGCGACGCTACTGGCGCGGAATGCCGGGTCTTCACGCAACATCTGCTGGGCCGCGATCCGGACGACTACGTCACGGCGACGTGCCGTGCCGCACTGGCCGGCATGCCCGTCCTCTCTGCTCGCGGCCGTTTCGACGAGGCGTTGCTCTCGTTCGCGCGAATCCACCCTGTGTGCGCGAAGATTGCGGATGCCTACGCCAGCCTCTTCCTTCGGGCCGGAGCGCTGCGGAAGCGGTTGGTGCTTCTGCTGGCGATTCTCGAAACACGTCCCCCCTTCAGCCAGGCGATCGATCAGGCCGTTGGCGGTTCCATGCCGAAGCTCTTCATCCGACTCGGCGCGCGCACCGCTGCGGCACTCGTGAGTCTGCTGGTGGGAACCCTGATCTTCACCCCAACGCGCCTCGTCATGGCCCTGATGGGAAAAGGCGCGCCATGACTCCCACGGTGACGGTGGTGGGGTCGGGGGCGAGCGGTATTCATTTCGCCCTGACCGTATTGCGCAAAGGCGGCACGGTGCGGATGCTGGACGTGGGTCGGCAGGGACGCGCCGCGGTGTTGCCCGACGCGAGCCTCGACCAACTCAAGCACCGGCTTGCAGATCCGGCGGCGTATTTTTTAGGTCCGGCGCAGGAAGCTGCGCTTTTGCCTGGAGTGGATGACGAGTATTACGGCATTCCCCAGCAAAGACTATGTGTTTGACCCGCCGGCCGGCTTCAGTCACACGGGCACTGGCTTCGCGCCGCTCTTTTCGTTCGCCCGCGGCGGATTGGCCGAAGCGTGGACGGGCGGGTGTTATCCTCTGACCGCTGCCGAGATCCCGGGACTTTCCGTTTCCCTACAGCGATCTGGCACCGCACTATGACGAGGTGGCACGGCGCATTGGCATTACGGGCGAACAGGACGACCTCGCGCGTTTTTTGCCGATGCACGATCACCTGTTGCCCCCGCTCCAGCTCGATCGGCATTCCCAGGTGCTGATGGAGTCGTACGGGCGTATGCGCGGCCGCCTCAACCGCGGCGGCGCCTACATGGGACGTACGCGCGTCGCCACGCTCAGCCGGGCACTGGGCGTCCGGCAGGCCTGCGACTACCTTGGCCGGTGCCTCTGGGGGTGCCCGCGTGGTGCGCTCTACACGCCCTCTCAGACGCTTCTCGAATGCCAGACCTTTCCGGGTTTCGACTACGTGCCTGGCGTGGAGGTCAGCCACCTGGACATCGGCCCGGGCCAACGCGCGCGCGGTTGTGGCAAAGTCGCTCGAGACCGGAGTGGAACAGGAGTTTGCCGTGGACCGGGTCGCCCTGCCGCCGGCGCGCTGCTCTCGACCCGCATCTTCCTGATGTCGATCCTGCGAAAAACCGGCGAGCGCGTCCGTCTTCGCGGGTTGATGGACAATCGACAGGTGCTCGTGCCTTTCGTGAACCTGGGAATGCTGGGGCGGCAGTTTTCACCAGAGTCGTATCAATACCACCTGCTCGGCGTCGGCCTTGAGGCCGATACACCCGCGCGACTACGTGCACGGACAGATCACCACCCTCAAGACGGCACTCGTGCATCCGCTGATTCAGCGGCTGCCGCTCGATCTGTCGGCCTCCACCTACCTCTTCCGCGCCATTCACGCGGCGCTTGGCCTGGTGAACGTCAACTTCAGGGATACCCGGCGTGACGAGCTACGTTGAGCTGACCGGCGACGACCTCCCGCGCCTGAACCTGCACTACACTCCCGGCGCCGATGAACCCGCCCGGATCAAACAGGCCCTGAGTCGCATCAAGCGCGTGCTGTTCAGCCTCAACTGCGTCGTCCCACCCGGCATGGCGCACGTCAGGCCCATGGGCTCGAGCGTGCACTATGCCGGCACGTTGCCCATGAGTCCCACGGCCGCGCCGTTCACCACCACGCCGCAGTGCCAAAGCCGCGACTTGGAGAACGTCTTTGTCGTGGACGGGGCGACGTTTCCATTCTTGCCCGCCAAGAACCTCACCTTCACCCTGATGGCGAACGCCGTCCGCGTGGCAGAGGCGGCGTTCTGATGGCTCACCTCCGCTTCTGTTTCTTGACGACGTTTTATCCGCCGTTCAATTTCGGCGGCGATGGCATCGACGTGCAGCGGACGGCTCTGGCGCTTGTGGATCGCGGCCATCACGTCACTGTCGTGCACGACGTGGACGCCTATGAGTGGCTGGCGGGCACCACACTGCCCGACCAGCCGGTGATTCAGGACGGCGTCGAGGTGGTCGGATTGCGCAGCCGCCTGGGTGTGGTGTCGCCGTTCCTGACACACCAGCTCGGCTACCCCGTCATGCACGGCCGCGCGATTGACACATTGCTCCGGGAACGGGCGCCCGACGTCATCGTCTACGGCAACGTGTCGCTGGTGGGAGGCCCCGGCATCCTGAAACTCGGCGGGCCCGCGCTGCGCGTGTATGTGGCCCACGAACACTGGCTCGTCTGCCCCACACACGTCCTGTGGCGCTTCAACCGAGAGCCCTGTGACGTGCGCGCCTGCACACGCTGCGTGATGAGCTACCGGCGGCCGCCGCAACTCTGGCGCCACACCGGCGCACTCAAACGCCGGCTGGCCGACGTCGACCTGTTCATCGCGCGCAGCGAATTCAGCCGCAACAAACATCGTGAGTTCGGGCTCGCCCAGCCGATGGAAGTGTTGCCGTATTTCCTGCCGGCGCCTTTTCCGGAGCAACCCGCGCCGCGCATGTCTGAACGACCGCAGCAGCGGCCCTATTTCCTGTCGGTGGGCCGCCTGGCGCGCATCAAGGGACTCGATTCGGTGATCCCGGCGTTCCGGCGCTTTCCGGATGCCGACTGGCTGATCATCGGCGACGGCAACGAGATGCCGGAACTGAGGGCGCTCGCGGCCGATCTCCCCAATGTGAAGTTCCTCGGCCGCATCGCCAACCACGACCTCCGGCGGTACTACGAACACGCCATCGCGGCCATTGTGCCGTCGTCGGGTTATGAGACGTTCGGTATTGTGTTGATTGAGGCGTTCCACTACCACACGCCCGTCATCGCCCGACGCATCGGGCCGTTTCCGGAGATCATCGAGCGTGCCAAGGGCGGGCTGCTGTTTTCGGATACAGACGAACTCGTGGCGGCCATCGCACGCCTGCACGGCGATCCCGAGTTGCGCGACTCGTTCGCCACGGGCGCGTTCGAAGCCGCCAGAAAGCACTGGTCCGAGAACGCGGTTGTTGAGAGCTTTCTGGACCTGATCAGAAACGCCAGAGCCGCCAAGCGGGCGGCACGGTGATACTCTGCCTAGACGACGTATGTTGATGGTGCCCCTCCCTCCGGACGTCCAGCCCGCGCTCGTGGCGTGGGTGCTGCTCTACATCGGGCCCGAGGCGTTCCTGCCTCTCACGTCCGCGATTGCGGCCATCGTGGGCGTTGTCATGATGTTCTGGAACCGTGTGGTCGGGTTGGCCAGGAAAATCTGGCTGATGGTGACCGGTCGCTCCGATAAACCTGCCCAATGAACTGGATCGGCGCAGCCGTTGCAGCGGCGCTGCTCGGTGTCGCCGCCGTCAGCTACCTGCTCTGGTATTTCCGCTGGGAGCAGCGTCACACCGCCGGAATGGCCTATTACGGTCGGCCACTCGCCGCCCGCCGGGCGCTGAAGCGGCAAATCCGGTTGTTGTCACTTCCCGCAAAGCCGATCCTCCGCGCTCTGGTCGCGCTAACCCGTTCAGGCCATTCGATGCCGGTCTTCGACTATGAGGGCGTGAGCGGCCCACCCAGAGTCAGCACGCCGGAAGTGTTCGCCCGCGCCCGGCAGTATCGCCCCCAGGCCGAGGATGTGTTTGTGGCAACCCAGATGCGCTGCGGCACCACGTGGATGCAGCAGATCGTCTTTCAGATTGTCAGCAAGGGCCGGGGTGAGTTCTCGGAACCCGGCCCAACCCATCTGTATGCCATGAGCCCGTGGATCGAGGCGGTCAACAGCGTCTCGATGGCCGATGCGCCGCTCGTTGGCACACGGCCGACGCGGATCATCAAGACCCATCTGCCGGCCAGTCACTGTCCCTATGGTGGCGACGCCAAATACATCTACGTCGCCAGGCACCCGGTGGCCTGCTTCGCCAGCATCGTGGACTTTAATCAGTCGATGCTCGGTCCGCTGATGCCGCCCGTCGACGCTCAGGCGGCGTGGTTCACGAGCGATCGAATGTATTGGCTGCCGTGGCCCCGGCACGTGGACGGGTGGTGGCGATGGTCGCAGCAGCACGGCAACGTGCTGTTCCTCCATTTCGAAGAGATGAAGCGTGATCTGGCTGGCGTGATCGATCGGGTCGCGACGTTTCTCGGCGTCGAGTTGTCGGCCAACGAGCGGAGCCTTGTGGCACAGCGGTGCAGCTTTGCCTACATGAAGGAGCACGAAGAGGTGTTCGAGATGGCACCGCCCACAATGTTCTCGGTCGCCGGCGGGCAGTTCCTGCGTAGCGGCAAGGAAACACGCGATGCGGATGTCACGCCCGCCATCCGGCAGCAGATCCTCGACTACTGCCGCGATAGCCTCAAGGGCGGCGCGTATCCTGCGGGCCGCTTTTATCCCGACCTCGCCGACCGATGACTTCGCGCCGGTTCGTCCTCATCACCCACCGCTGGATTGGACTCTCGACGTCGATCATCCTGGCGATTGCCGGAGCGACTGGTGCATTACTCGCCGTGCCTGGTCCAGATCTACTTCGACGCGCGGCCAGCCGGCTTCACGAGACACTGGCGCTCGGTTCGGTCGGGAACATGATTGTGCTGACGGCCACTGGTGCGGCGATCGTGCTGCAGTTGGGCGGTGTGTGGCTGTGGTGGAAGCGGAAATCGTTTGCCGTGCGGCTGTCGGCCGGGTGGCGGCGCGCCGTGATCGACCTTCACCACTCCGCTGGAGCGTTGGGCCTGGTGCTGATGTTGTTGGTGGCCGTCACCGGTGTGGGGATGACGATGTTCACGCCGGGACCGGAGCGGGCGATGTTCGTCGATCTTCACACCGCGCGGAAGTACGCGCTTCCCGTGAAAGTCCTGTACGCCCTGGTGTCCCTGGGCTTTTTAGTTCAGGGTGTGACCGGGGTTCTGATGTGGTGGCGGCCCCGGCCTGGCGGCCAGCCGGTCCTTCAGGTTCAGGAACGGGCGTTCAAAGAGCGCAAAACTTAGCGCCGCAAGCGTGAACGACCCGACCAGAATTACGAGCAGGAACGTCGCCTGGCGGATCGGCTTGGGATAGGCTGACCGGCCCTCGCGCGTATGCGCCGAGTGGCGGGACGGCCAATGAACGTTGCAACACTCAGGCAGGAGGGGAGTTACGGGTCATCCTGGCTCGCGTGTTCGCTGCGTATGGCTGCCGCGGCCGCGCCCATATTCGTTCCCACACGGTGGTATTTCCACGTATGGCTGCGAGCGCTCGGCTATGTGCTCCCGACTGGCGGGGTTCTGCTAGACTCCGGCCTGTTCGTGAGGAAACGGGCCGAAGCACGGATTGGGCGAGGGGCAATAGCTGTGAGTTGTGGCCTTGGTCGGGTTCGACCCTCGCGGGCTACTAAGAAGTTAGGCAGATCAACGACAGTCAGCCGATATAGGGAGTTCACCGGTCGGACGATCGAAGGGGAGTGGATTACCAACATGCCGACAGACGCATCGTGCTCCAAGTGTGGGTCAGTCAAAGTCGTGCCACGGGCGCGGCTGATTGATCGCGGTCATTTCGGCGCCGACTCTGGAAACATCCAGGTCGGGGCGGCGCGTCGGCCCCAGAAGCTGTTCAAGTTGCAAGAGAAGGTCGACGTCTTCGCTCGCGTGTGTGGCGAGTGCGGCTTCACTGAATTGTTTGTCGACGACGCGCCTTCGGTGTACGAGGCCTACCTGGAGTCCCAACTGAACCGCAAGAGGCCGAAACCCTGACGGGGAACTGCCTAACACGGCTTGCAGCCGACGGCGGATGGTGCAAGCATTCGATTCCGCCGCGGCTGAAGCCGGGCGTTAGGTGGACAAGCCGTGGCGCTAGATTCGGTTCGCGAGTGGATGAATATATGGCCCGTCGTCTCGGACAACCGTTCGTCCTGCTGGCCATGATCGCCCTTGGTGCGTGCGAGACCCCGACTCCGCCGACGCCGAGCCCCGATGCACCGACGCTGACCTGTCCCGCTTCGGCCTCGCTCGTATCGCCTGATGGCGCGCCAGTGCCGCATGCGTTCACAGTTCCCACTGCCGTGAATGGCCAGCTCCCAGTGATTGTTTCCTGCTCGAAGGCAACAGGATCGACGTTCCCGTTGGGATCAACGATTGTGACTTGCACTGCCACGGATGCGCTTGCGCGCCAGACGTCGTGCAATTTCAATGTGACGGTGACGGCCATCCCGAAGATCTCCAAGACGAGGCTACTCGGGTTTGGCGACAGCATCACGTTTGGTCGATGCGGCCCGAAGAATCCGCTCCCGAACACATGTCCGCCTTACACAGTACGGCTCGAGGAGCTGCTTCGAGGGCGCTACACGCAGCAGAGCTTCCAGGTGTTCACTCGTGGCCAACCCGGCGAAACAGCGGTGCAGGGTGAAGATTGGCTGCCGATCGAACTCAACAACTACAACCCGGAAGTCCTGATGCTGATGGAAGGCACCAACGACCTAACTGATGGATCTGCTCTGCCGAAGGCGCTTGATTCGCTCGAGGCCATGATCGATTTAGCTCGTTCACGAGGTGTGATGGTATTCCTGGCGACGGTGCCGCCCATTGCGCCTGGCGGCACGTACAACTCGCAGGTTCCGCTAGTAGCCCCGTTCAACGCGGAGATTCGCAACCTCGCGGCTCGGAAGGGCGTCCCACTGGTCGATGTGTATGCCGCGCTCAACGTCGATATCCCCCGGTACTATGTCGGCGACGATTTGCATCCAACCGGTGAAGCCCTGCGCGTGATCGGTGAGACCTTCTACGCGAAGATCCGCGAGACGCTCGATATTACGCCCACTGGCACGTCGACTGTCATGCTGTACCGGCTTGCCGGCCTGTTCGATTCGCCGGGTCGGCTGTCGCCGGGTCTGAAGACCCGGCCTCCGAGAACGCCTCTCCAGATCTGTCCTGCAACAATCCAATCTGGATACTCGAGTTTTTCGTTCGACAATGGCTGTTGAGATTCTCGGTGACCTAGGGCGGCTGCCGGGCGCGTCCGTGCCTGGCAGCCAGTCTTGCTGCGGCTGTTAGAATGGTGATCATGACCCAGAGGATCATTTCCCTGATTCTCGTGGCGGCGACGGCCCTCGGCTGCAGCCGAGAATCGCAACCGCCGACCCCGACCCAGCCGACCCCGACCTCGCCGGGACCCGCTCCGCTGAGCAGTTTCTCCGGAATTTGGGAGACAGAGTACCGCGTGGTGAGCTGTGACTCTAACCGGCCTTGGTACTGTCCGGATCGAGGGAGCGTGGTGCCTTTGACCCTTCGGGTAGAAGATCATGGCGACACCCTCAGCGGCTACATTCTGGAGGCTCGCGGGCAGTCGCCCGTTTCGGGGCGCATTTCCGGCAACACTGCGAGTCTTCAGGGGCGCAGCACCGTCCTTGAGAACACTTATCAATCCGTCTTGGAGGTTCGCGAGATGCTGCTCTCTCTGCCTTCAGCGGATTTCATGCTTGGCAGCTTGGAACTAGTGAGTACGACGCCGACTGTACTTCTTGATATTCGTGGTGAGATCGTCAGGACTATCCGCCACAGCCCGTTGCCTGATCTCAGCGACTATTCAGGCACGTGGCGGGGTCGCTACATAGTCCGTAAATGCGTCAGCGATACACAAGATTTCTGTCGCAGAATCGAGAGAGAAGGCGGGTCTGAGTCGTTTGAGCTCGTCATTGATGCTTTGGGGAGAATCGTTCGCTTGGGCACGGCGGCGGCAGCGCCACTGTCCGGAACGGTCGGATCCAGCGGGTTGAATCTGTTTTCTCAAGAGATACAGCGTTCAGATGAACTACTGACGATTACGCGGCTCAGTGCCGTCCGAAATCGCGTCGGTCAACTAAGTGGGAGCTTCACTTATGTTGTGCGGGAACCACGCTCTGGCGGAAAGGTCGAGACGATGACCGTCGACGTCGATCTTGTGGACGTAGTCGTTCGCTGAGTATCTAGAAGCGCGCGCGGGCAGGGCGCATTGGCATGGACCGCTGCACGAGGTGGTCATCGTCTGGTAGGGATTAGGCGAATACAACAAGGACGCCTCAGAGGAGATCTAGTGACCTTACGAGTGCAGTCCATCCGCGAGCCGGTGCCGGCCAGAGCCGAGCGCGTGACCGGCGACGAGTTGCTGGCCGTGAGACGGGCTGCTGGCGTGCTTCGCACGCTGCTGGCTCGCTTCGCGAGCTGCTATGTTAAGGTGCACCACACGCGGCTACCGCCCCAGCAAGGGAGCACCTTTGGGCAGCCTTTGGTATGACCTCCGTTCCGGCCTCCGTCAGCTTCAACGCCATCGCGGGTTCACCGCGCTCGCGGTGGGTGTGCTCGCGCTGGGCATCGGCATCAACAGTGCGATCTTCAGCGTGGTCTACACGGTGTTTTTCAAACCGTGGCCCATCGAGAAGCCAGAGGAAGTTGCCTTCATCTATCGCAACCAGTCGAACCGGACCACTTGGCCTGCATCGTTTGGAACTTTGCCGAACCCCTTCATCCCCAGCCCCCAGAATGTTCTGGACAGTAATCGTGGAGTCGCGGCCATCGCTGCGTATTGGGGTATTCCGCGCGACATCGAGGTTGGCGGTCTCACGGAGCGAACCTGGGGCGAATGGGTCTCGGCTAACTATTTCGATGTTCTGGGCATAAAGCCCATCGCAGGGCGAACTTTCGCAGCCGGTGACGATCAGACCAATCCAGACGTCGGCATAGTGATCAGCCACGCGCTGTGGCAGGAACGGCTTGGCGGTGCGGCCGATGTCGTGGGACGCACGATACGCATCAACAACCGCAACGTGTCGGTCATCGGCATCGTCGGACCGGAATTCAAAGGACTCACGGGAGTATGGACGCCATCACGCTGGTGGGTCGTCGGCGAGCAGGTTAACAAGGGGTACGCCGGAAGTGCATTCATCCGCATGAGGCCCGGCGTGACTGCAGAGCAGACGCAATTGAGTCTGAATATTCTCGGCTCTCGACAGAACGAAGAGACCAGGAAAGTACGCCCGCAGTATGCCCTTCCGCCCGGTGTTCCCTACTACGTCGTCAAGGCCGCGAATGACGTGCGGCTGCCGCAGGAGTTCGGCAGCACAATTGTTCCCGAGCGCATCGCGACTGCGCTTTCAATTGTGGTGGCGATGGTGCTCGTCATCGCGACAATCAACATCACAGGTTTGCTGCTCGCGCGCGGCATGAGCCGCACCAACGAGCTGGCCACTCGACGGGCGCTTGGCGTGACGCCGTTTCGTTTGGCCAGACAACTCCTCACTGAGACCGTACTCCTCACGTCCGCAGGAGGGCTGCTCGGTCTGTTGCTCGCATGGAATCTGGTTAGCCTTTTCATGTCGCTCACGCCAAACAACTTCACTGTTGATGCCGCCTTTGATGTCCGTGTCGTCGCGTTCGCCGCCGCGGTATGCCTGGTCACCGGAATCCTGATCGGACTTGCACCGGTCCGCCAGGCACTGAAAGTGGACGTGTTGTCTGCACTGGCCGGCGGTTATCGCGATTCAGGCCAGACGCGCCGGCGCCTCCGTCATTGGGTGGTTGTGCCCCAGGTCGCACTCTCGCTGCTCCTCCTTGTTGTTACCGGCGTGCATGTGCGATCGCTTCGCCAACTCGAGGACGCGCCTCTGGGATACAGGCCGGATCAAGCCACAGTGCTTTCACTCTCGCGGACGACGCCCGAGGATGAACCCTGGTCCAAGCGGCGGCCAGATGCCGAGATCGCCGCGGAGTACCAGGCTTTGTATTTGTCTCTGCACAATGTGCTCGCGGCGATGCCGGGGCTTCATGCCGGATTGACCAGCTCGCTGCCCACCTGGGCCACCTCGCAACCCGACGTGGCGACCAGCGACAGCGCGCGCACGCGGCAGGCCGGCCGGACGATTTTCCCGTTCAAGTAGTCGAGGTTTCGCCAGGGGCGTTCGATGCCCTCGGTATGCGGATCCTCGACGGCCGCGATTTTGACGACCGCGACACACGCCGGGTTCGCGGTGTCGCGATCGTCAGCCTGGCAGTCGGGCGCCGGCTCTGGCCGAATCGACCTGCCGTTGGACAGCGCATCGCCAGACTCTCGCCTCAGCAGTCCAACGCGAAGCTCGAGTGGTACGAAGTCATCGGCGTGGTGAACGACACGCAGGCCGTACTCTCGAAACCCACGGACCCACCGCGCATGTATACCTCACTCGGTCAGGACTGGCGGCCGTGGGCATGGCACCTGGTGGTGCGCGGCGCAGGCCCCGAGACGATCACGGCGGTCCGAGCCACCGTAGGTGGAATCGACCCGTTCACGGCCGCTACGCAGGTGCGACCAATGAAAGCGTAAATGGACGAACTGCTCTACCCACGCCGCCTCGCTGCCACCATTCTGGGCGTCTCCGGCCTCGTCGGCCTCGGTCTCGCGTGCATCGGACTCTACGGCGTGGTTTCGTTCTCGGTGGCGCGACGTCTTCGCGAACTCGGCATCCGCGCCACGCTGGGCGCGCGGCCGGCCGATCTGGTCCGCCTCGTCCTGGAAGAAGGCGGACGCATGGCCGCCATCGGCGCGGTTATCGGACTGGCTGGCGGCGTCATTGCTCTTCGCTACACCGCGCACATAGCCGATGGCATCCCGTCTACGGATTGGCTGGTCTTCGCGATCGTACCGACTGCGCTCGCACTCGTCGTTCTCGTCGCGTGCTACCTGCCAGCTCGGAGAGCAGGGCGGGTCGATCCGGTCGAAACGTTAAGGCAGTGATGGCCGCGCGGACGCGGCTGCTGGCTCGCTCGCGCTCGCTGCTCACTCCTCGCGCTTCGGACGAGTCCGCCGGGGACGGTTCAACGGCATGTACGCGTCCGGCGGGGGGGGGGGGGGGGGCAGGCTGTCGAGCTTGGCCGAGGCGCCCTTGCGGTAGTCCGTGTAGGTCTGTTGCACACTGACCGTCCCCGTGGCGGGGTCGCCAGCGTCTGATAGGGGTCGTAATGTTCGGGAAACACCCACGTCATACGGACTATCGGCGGTGCTGATGCTGGTGCTTGCCGTGACCGGTGTGGGCATGACGATGATCGCGCCGGGGCCGGCGCGGCGGTTGTTCGTGGATCTGCACACCGCGAGGGAGTACGCGCTTCCCGTCAAGCTTCTGTACGCCCTGGGGTCACTGGGCTTTCTGGTTCAGGGCGTCACCGGGGTGCTGATGTGGTGGCGGCCCCGGGCGGGCCGCTAGTCGATTCTTCAACGTTGGGATGCATCGTCAGATTCCCGCGTACCACGAGTAGCCCCACTGTGGATTGGCGCCGCCCGTTCCTTGGCCGAGGTGCCTCACGCCGTCCACGGCGACCACACGAGTCAGGAACTTCAGGCTCTTGTAGCCGAGTTGTCGAGGGACCCTGAGCCGGAGCGGTCCGCCAAACCCGACGGGCAGGTCGTTGCCGTTCATGCCCCACGTCACTAGCGTCTGCGGATGGCGCGCTTCAGCGATGTCGATGGTTTCCCATGAGTCGGGGTCGGTTGAGTAGTACGCCAGGTAACGTGCACCCGGCAGGAGACCGGCGGCGTTCAGGACGTCGGCCAACGCGGCTCCGCGCCACTCTGCGATGTACGACCATCCTTCTTCGCAGGCCAACTGCGTGATCTGCGAGCGTTCCGGCAACCGCCTGAGATCAGGCAGAGACAGCGACAATGGGCGCGCCACCATGCCGCCCACTTCGAGGCGCCAGTCCGCGAAGCCTCCCGCTTCCAGGCGTTTGAACATCTCTCCGGGCATTGAGGGATTCGCGAATGGCGCTGTCGAGATCATGTGGCGTGGGAATTCGCGAGCCGGCGAGTCGCCCACGATCAGTCGATTGGCCGCGTACGTGAGTGTCTCGCCCATGCCGTAGATGTTCCCCGCATCCGGCGGAATCAGGCCGTAGCGTTCGGCGAGCCGGGCGGCCACCGAGAGACCAGACAACCCCGCCGCAGCCGCGAGGCCGCGCGTGAGGAGCGTGCGCCGACTCATTCCGCTCATGGCTTCTCCTTGTGACTGCCCGTCTGCCCCGTGATCATCGCGCGCACCCGCCTCACGAAGCCGGCGCGGTACACCATCGCCACGTGGACCAGCAGGAAGGCGCACAACAACACCGTCAGGACAAAATGCAGCGTCCGTGCCGATTGCCGGCCGCCGAGCGCGCTGACCAGCCCTGGGCTAACGGCCGCGAAGGCGTCCGACATGGCCAACCCCGTCCAGACCACCATTGGGAACAGCACAAAGATGACGCCGAGGTAGGTCATCCGCTGGAGGCCGTTGTACGACCACTCCTCCCGTTCGCTGGGCGAGGCGCGCCGCAGGCTCTTGCTGATGGCGCTTCGCATCACACGCCACGTGGTGTCGCTGCGTGTGGGCCACAACCTGTCTCGGAAGTGCCGCGTCCGGAGTCCGGCGGCCAGATACACGCCGCCTGCCAGCAGGAGCAGCCACGCCGACTGAAAGTGAAGAGACCGGCTCCATCCGTTCTGATCGGGCAACACGTACGAGAAGCCGGTCGGTACGGTGGACCGTGAGCTGGGGATAGGCAGCGAAAACAAGGGCGTGTCCATCACGTTGCCCGTTTCGCCCCAGTAGAAGCGGGGATGGGAAATCAGGATCTCGACGCCGCTCAGCAGGAGTGCCGCAACCGAGAATGCTGTGATCCAGTGCGTGATACGGACGGTGGCCGTGTGTCGCATGGTCGGGTCGGTGCCATGATACAACCTGCGAAAGGCGCGTCCAGTCAAGCCGCTGTGCGCCCTTGGGTCACTGGGCTTTCTGGTTCAGGGCGTGACCGGTGTGCTGATGTGGTGGAGACCCCGGCCTGGCGGCCAGCCGATCCTTCAGGTTCAGGAAGCGGCTCTCAAAGAGCGCAAAACTTAGCGCTGCGAGCGTGAACGACCCGGCCAAAATCACGAGCAGGAACGTCGCCTGACGGACCCAGAATCCCCCCACCGACTCGGGCCAGATCGGCTGCAAGGCCAGGACCAGCGGCCAATGAATCACGTAGATGCCGTAGCTGATCTTGCCGATCTCGGTCAGGGGCCGGCATCGTAGCAGCCGCCGCCAGAGCGAAGTCTGGCCGGCCACGAGGGCGAAGGCCACCGTCGCGCCGAACAGGATCGCCAACGGAAGATAGCCGAAGAGGAAGATGTGTGGATTGGTCGGGCGAAAGAAGCTCCCGCCCCACAAGGCGACGCCGAGCGTCATCAGGGCACTGGCCACCAACACCGCCGGTAACCACGGGCCCAGGCCGCGGCTGGCGTCTGGCGCGAGGCGCGCCCAGCCGGTGCCGCGTTGCAGGCAGGCGAGGTATCCGCCGATGGCGAGCGTGTCGATGCGCGTCACCGTGGCGAAGTTGCCGGCCTCGCTGACCCCGGCCCACCAGAACACCACTCGCATCACCACGGCGAACGCGATGGTCCCGATGCACAGTTGGGCCACACGGCCGCGCCTGGCGAACAGCAGCACGAGGGCGGGCCAGCAGAGATAAAACTGCTCTTCAACGCCGAGCGACCAGAAGTGCGCGAGCGGACGCGTCCAGTCCACGCCAAACAGGGGCAGCCAGTTCTGCAGATAGACCCAATGAGCCACTTCCGCCGTGGTCGAGACCGGCGCCAGGCGTTCGATGCCGAAGACGTGAAAGCCGATGGCGAATGCGGCCAGAGCGGCGTAATACAGAGGGAAGATCCGCAGGACGCGCCGGATGTAGAACGAGCGGAAGTACCCCGGGCGCCCAGCGGTATCGATCAGGATTCCCGTGATCAGGAACCCCGACAACACGAAGAAGAGATCCACGCCGACCCAGCCCGTCTCGGCCAGCCGCATGAAGAACTGCTGGCCATCGGTCGCGGCGTCCGCAATGGTCCTGGAGTGAAAGACGATCACAAGCAGGATGGCGATCGCCCGCAAGCCGTCGAGCTCGGGGATGTAGCCTGCCTGATTCCTGGTGCCGGCGGTGGTCGTCATCTGCAGGTCAGCTGCCGGACCTCGATGGCGTGTGTGTGATCCGGCGATACACAAGGAAACGCCCGATCGTGGTCTCGAGCGCATAGTCGCGCGCGATGACGTGTTTCCACTCCGGGAAGTCGTCCAGCAACTCCTCGGACGTTCGCTCGTCGGGCGACCACCACCAGTTGTCGTGTTGCACCACCGCCACATACAGGGGCTGGCGACGATTGATGTCGCCGACGAATTCCTCGCGCCAGCGCAGCTGCATCGGCGTCAGAGCCTCGCCGGGAACACGCATGACCAGCGGATGGGTCATCTGGAAGCGACTCGCCGCAGATCGATCAGCCAGGTAGTAGACGAGAGACTCATACCCCCACACTTGCACCGGCTCATTGGGTTGCGTCCGCGCGCGCAGGTATGCGGCAAGGTCGTACGACTCGGTGAAGTCAAAGACCGTGTCGTTCCTGAACTCGTTCGCCCTGGGTGGATTCAGGAAATGCCCGGTGGCGAAGTCCCTGAGAGGCGCCCCACGCACATAAGATGCCGCTGCGACCACGAGCATCAGCGTGGCCAGGATGCGCTGTGCCCGAGCGGCGTCCACTGGCACGAAATTGTGGAAGCGGCGCAGTCCCCAACTGCTGACGGTTGAAAAGAGATCGCCCACCAGGATGGCCCCGAGCGCCATGCCCGGCAAATAGTGATATCCGGCAAACGTGCCCTGCACAAATACGCTGTAAACCGAACCGACGAATCCGAGCCACACCATCAGCCGTTCGCGGCGGTACGTGCCCTGGAAAAGAAATGGCGCATACACGATGGGCAGCACCACGGCGTTCCTGCCGAGGCTCCCGAATTTCTGCATCCAGTAGGTCAGCAACGGCTCCGTACCCCTGAGACGCGCGGTATAAATCGGCTGGTAGCTCACGAGCGATTCGTACATCTGCGTCAAACCGCCGAGCGTCCAGTAGAGGCCGACGAACGCCACTGACGGTGCGGCCAGGCACGCACCTGCCACCAGCACCACGGCCACAGCCCGGCGGGTGCGAAGTTCGGTGGCGAGCGGCAGATAAAACAGCGCCAGGGCGAGAATGGTCGGCTTGATCGTGATGGCAAACCCCATCCCGAGGCCGATGATGGCCGCCGTCACCCACGGCGATCGCCTGTCGGCGGTGAGGACCATCCAGAAACCTGCCAGCACAAAGGGCAGTCCGAAGCCTTCGCGCTGCGCCGTGTTCCAGGGCCCGTAGTCTTGGTAAATCAGGCAGTAGAGAATGGCGGCGACCATGGCCCCAACGCGGCCGCTGAGCCGGTCGGCAATACGGAACACGAAATACGCCGTGCCCAGCTGAAACAACACATCAAAGAGCCGGAACATCGCGATCGACTTGCCGAACACGAAGATTTCGGCAGCCTGCAGGAACATCAGCCCGGGAAAATCGGCTTCCCACGAATGGATGTAGGGCCAGTCCCCGCGCAACAGCTGGGCCCCCATGTACGCAAACACGCCCTGATCGACCCCCACCCGATACGCTATCGTTGGCGCCAACACCAGGGCGCAAACACCGAGCACCAGTGCAGCGCTGGGGCCTTCGCTTCTACCCACCGTCGCGCTCCGTGTGACGCGCGACGTCCTTCACCGTGAATTGCGGCAGCTTGTTCTGCGTGAGAAAGATCCTGCCGACGTACTCGCCCACGGCGCCCAGTCCCATCAACTGGATGCCGCCAAGGAAGAACAACGTGACAATCAACGACGGATACCCTTCCGGCGACTTCGAGAGCACCAGTGCCTGGATGACGAAGAACAGCGCCATCAGGAACGAGAACAACGAGATGACGCCGCCGATGAGCGTCGTGACGCGCAGCGGAATCACCGAGAAGCCCGTCGCCAGTTTGAGCCACACCGCAATCGATCGCACGAGGCTGTAGTTGCTCTGGCCGGCGAACCGCGTGTGATGTGTCGCCTGCACCTGCGTAATCTGCGACGTGATACCGAAGATGATGCCGTCCACGTAGGTGAACGGCCCGTCG
>JADJUS010000018.1 GCA_016716905.1 Acidobacteriota bacterium
AATCAGAGGCGATGCGACGCCGTTCTCGCCGGGACTCTCGATTTGCCGTGGCCCTCGTCATGCTCGCCTCAAGGTAGGCGCGCAGCGGCAATCAGTCAACTTGCCTGAAGAAGCCTCCGGTTGGCAAGCCCGCCGTCACCAAGTCGGGCTACATGTTCTGGACTTCTGGTTCCTGGCCCGGATACGACTTCCACAACCCGTCAACCCGGACCCCTTCGACCCATCACCCAGAAAGCAGGTCAAGAACACACCATTCCGCCACCATCACTCTCGCTGCAGGGCAAGAAGGAAGGTGGAGATCTACGGCAACATCCTGCCGCTCGACGCTACGACAGCTCCGGCACGTCCACTTTCATCCTCAACGCCAGCGTCCCGATGCCTGCGGCTTCGGCGGGGTGCCCCATCAACGAGTGGATTTATGTCTCGATGAAGCCGGGCCAGAAAGCCAAGACGTACGGCGCGGCTACGAAATTCTCGTGCGCGGCACCTTCAGCATTGCAGAAGAGGTGGAGAAGGTCGCATCGTAGGCCTCTACTCCATCGTCGCCGACAGCGTGCAGTGACCACCACGCCGCTGCTCGACGTCACGGGCCTGCAGAAGAGCTTTCTCTCGCCAGAGGGCGAATCCACACTGATTGTGGATGTGCCGCAGTTCCAACTGGCCGAGGAGAGCAGGTGGCCGTCCGCAGCGCCAGTGGTTCCGGCAAAACCACATTCCTGAATCTCATCGCCGGCATTCTCCAAGCCGACAAGGGCACCATCGTGCTCGCCGGGCAGACGATGACGTCGTTGTCTGAGAGTGGCCGCGATCGAGTGCGTGCGAAAACGATCGGGTACGTCTTTCAGAACTTCAACCTCCTCCAGGGCTACACCGCGATTGAAAACGTGATGCTCGGGATGTTGTTTGGGTCCGGTGTTGACCGCGCACGCTGCGCAGCAGCTGCTGGAACGCGTGGGCCTCTCGCATCGTGTCAACTACCGTCCTCGCAGTTGTCGATTGGCCAGCAGCGCGAGTGGCCGTGGCGCGTCGCCCTGGCGAATCGTCCCAAGCCGTGCTGGCCGATGAACCCACCGGCAGCCTGGACCAGCGCCACGCGGGCGAAGCGCTCGAACTGATTCGCGAAGCCTGCAGGGAGAATGGCGCAGCCCTGCTGCTCGTCAGTCACGACCCGGCCGTCCTCGCACTGTTCGACCGGTCCGGGATTTGGCGGACTCAATCAGGCCGCCGCCGCGTCACGCCGTCTCGGCATCGGGGGACACCGATGAACCTCATGTTCTCGTGCGGCGCAGTCTGCGACAGCATCGCCTTGTCGTCGTTTGTCACGATCGTGTCGGTAGGCTGGCGGCCGGCCTCACCATGTCGGTGTTTGCCATCAACGCCCAGACCCACGATGCGTTCACTGGTGGCAAGGTTGGATTTGATGCGGTGCTCGGCGCACGTGGCAGCCAACTCCAGCTCGTGCTCAACACCGTGTTTCACCTCCGGGACGTCAGGGGGAACATCCCTGGTCGCTCTACTAGCGAATTTCCGAAGACCCGCGCGTGACATTGGCCATTCCTTACGCGGTGGGCGACAACTACCAGGGCTACCGCATTGTCCGGTACCACACGCGGGAGATGTTCACCAGGAAGTTCACCTACCGCGAAGGACAGGGCTTTGTGCTCGAACCCGGCGGCCGGGTGTTTGACGAGTCGAAGAAGGAAGCGATTCTCGGGAACTACGTCGCGGAAAGCTCGGGATGACCGTCGGGTCCACGTTCACGCCGTATCACGGCCTTCAATTCAGTGAACGCGAAAAGCACCAGGATGAATACACAGTCGTGGCGATCGTGGAGCCCACAAACGGCCCATCCGATCGCGTCGTGTGGATTCCCATCGAAGGCATCTATCGCATGTCGGGCCACGTGCTGCGCGGTGCGGGCAAGCCCATGCGCGCTCGGCCCCGGCGAGGTCATCGCCGAGGAGAACCCTCGAAGTCAGCGCCGTGATGCTGAAGTTGCGCAACCCGCAGGCTGGGTTTCTGCTCAACGGCCAGATCAACCAGCAGGGCAAGGTGGCCACGCTCGCGTGGCCCATCGCTCGCGTAATGGCGGAGCTCTTCGATCGCATCGGCTGGGTCAGCCGCATTCTGACGATGGTGGCGTATCTGATTGTGGTGGTGGCGGCCGGTTCGATTCTGGCCAGCATCTACAACACGATGAACGAGCGCCGGCGCGAGTTCGCCATTCTGCGCGCCCTCGGCGCCAGGCGCTCAACCGTGTTCTCAGCCATCGTTCTTGAGGCGTCCACCATCACCACGATTGGCGCGCTTCTGGGATTCCTCGTGTACGGCGGCATCCTCGCCGCAGCCTTTGTCATCGTGCGCGCGCAGACCGGCGTGGTGCTTGACGCGTTCAGGTTCGATCACGCGCTGTGGATGACGCCCGTCGGGATGATTCTGCTGGGTGCCCTTGCCGGCCTCGTGCCGGCGTTCAAGGCCTATCGCACGGACGTCGCGTCGAAAGTCCTCGTAGGGCGGCCTGAACCTCAAGGCCGCCAGGTTCGCGGCCTGGGTCTCAAGTCCGCGGCCTTGCCTAAGTGCTAGACTGGCGCGGCTCTTTCATGAAACTGGCGGCTGGCGACAAACTCGGCCCTCGAAATCCTCGGACTACTCGGTTCAGGCGGCATGGGCGAGGTCTATCGCGCCACATGACGACCGGCTGCGCCGCGACGTGGCGATCAAGGTGTCCAACGCAGAGTTCACGGAGCGCTTCACCCAGGAGGCGCGGGCGATCGCATCGCTCAACCACACCAACATCTGTCACCTCTATGACGTGGGCCCGAACTACCTGGTCATGGAGCTCGTGGAAGGCGAGACGCTCAAAGGCCCGCTCGCCTTCGACGATGCGCTGCCGATCGTGCTGCAGCTGATCGACGGCATCGAGGCCGCGCACGAGAAGAACATCATCCATCGGGATCTGAAGCCCGCCAACATCAAGATCACGCCCGATGGCGTGGTGAAGATCCTCGACTTCGGTTTGGCGAAGGCTCTGGATGTGACGTCCTCGAGCGACACCAATCCGGAGAACTCGCCCACGCTGACAGCCGGCGCAACGGTCGTCGGCGCGATTCTGGGCACCGCGGCCTACATGTCTCCGGAGCAGGCGCGGGGCAAGACCGCCGATAGGCGCTCCGACATCTGGTCGTTCGGTGTGATTCTTCACGAGATCCTCACCGGCACACGACCTTTCCAGGGCGAGTCCATCGTCGAGATTCTCGGCAGCGTCCTGAACAAGGACCCTGATCTGTCGAAGGCTCCGGCGCGGGCGCAGCGCTTGCTGCGATGGTGCCTCGAACGGGATCGCAAGCTTCGATTGCAGGCGATTGGCGATGCGCGACGGTTGCTGACGGAAGCTGCGCCGTTGGACGCCGTGGCGTCCGCGGCAGGAACGTCAGGTGGTCTGCTGAAATGGGCGCCCTGGATCACCGCGGCCGCCGCGCTTGGGGTCGCGGCGTTCCTGTTCCTGCGTCCGGCGCCCGGGAACGACGGTGATGTGACGAGGTTTACCGTCACACCTCCGCCGGGTCATACATTGCCGAGTTCGTTTGACTCCGGAACGATGGCGATCTCTCCCGACGGGCGTGCGATCGTGTTCGTCGCCCAGAGCGGCTCAGGCACGACGGCGCAGACCGCGTTGTGGGTACGTGCCATCGATTCGTTCGCCTGGCGGAAACTGGACAACACTGAAGGTGCCAGACAACCCTTCTGGTCGCCGGACTCCAGGCACATTGCCTACTTCGCCTCGGTCGATAACGGCCGCAGACTCATGCGGATTCCCGCGAGTGGCGGTGCCCCAATTGTTATCTGTCCGATCCCTGACTCATCGGGAGGCGGGACATGGTTTCAGCCGGCAGGTGATCCCGAAGGCGTCATCCTGTTTGGCACGCCAGCGTTGGGCGGTGCCATCAATCGCGTATCGGCGAGTGGAAACGGCTTGCCAGAGGCGGTCACGCGG
This sequence comes from Acidobacteriota bacterium, assembly GCA_016716905.1. Taxonomy (NCBI): domain Bacteria; kingdom Pseudomonadati; phylum Acidobacteriota; species Acidobacteriota bacterium. The sequence continues at coordinate 3,995 of JADJUS010000018.1, forward strand.
AGCGAGAAGGGCGAACGACACACGTTTCCACAGGTCCTTCCCGACGGCCTGCGGTTCCTGTTCCTGGAAGATGGCGGCGACCGGCCCGCAACGTATGTCCAGAAGTTCGGCGAAATCGAGCACCGGACCCTGCTGGCAGAGGGACCGAACCTGGCCACGTTCGCGCCGGACCATCTTCTGATACAGCGTGACGACGTACTGCTCGCGCAGCCGTGGGATTGGGACCAGTTGAAATCGAAAGGGGAGCCGATCCCTGTCGCCGATGGCATGCCCAACGCGCGTCGCGCGTTTTCCGTGTCCGCTGCCGCATTGGCGTATCGCACGGACATCGCGGGTGCTGTTCATCAGTACCGCTGGTTCAGACGCGACGGGACTCCCGAGGGCGCAGCCCTCACGCTGCCCGAGGGCCAGTGGGGCGACGTCGATCTCTCTCCGGACAATCGGCGCGCGGTGGTCGCGCGAACGACGGGTGTCGACGCCGGCGATCTCTACCTCGTGGAATTCCCGTCCGGTGTCGTGTCTCGGCTGACCTCGGACGGCCGGTTGAAGTCTCGACTGGCCTGGTCTCCCGATTCGCGACGGATCGTTTTTGCGACTAGAGGCTCACGCGAGATCCACCAGATAGTGGTCGGCTCCGGCAAACCAACGCTGGTCCATACCGCTGCCGAGCCCGTGGGACACCTGGCGTGGCTCAAGGACGGCATCCTGATTAGTGGTCGCGCCAAGCTGATGCTGCTCCCCACGCCCGAAGAGAACGTGACCACGCCCGTGACGGCGCAGCCGCGCGTGTTGACCGACCAGCGGGGCGGGCCACATCGGGTCTCTCCAGACGGCAAGTGGGTGGCCTACGTCACGCAGGTCGAAGGCGTGTGGGAACTGTGGGTCGCCGCCTTTCCATCGTTCACCGACCAACGCAAGATCACGAGCGACGCCGTCGGGCCGCGCTGGCGTGGCGACAGCAGGGAACTGATCTTTGTGCGTGGAGACCGCGGCCTGATGTCCGTTGACGTCAAACCCGGCTCGTCTTTCGAATTCACTTCTCCCAAGCCCCTGTTGAACCCAGACGACGCGCAGATCAACGGCCCTTCGAACTACGCCGTGACGAGCGACGGCCGGCGCTTCCTGATGCGGGTGAGCGCACCGGCCCCTGCCGCGGGTGAGCAGATCTACGTGGTGCTCAACTGGCCGAAGTTGCTCGTGAAGTAAACACGCCCGTCAACTCGCCCCGCGAGTTGCTCCGAAGTACAACATGTTCCGCGCGTCCGATCGCGCCATCGCGATGTCGAGCAGGCCGTCCTCGTCGAGGTCGCCGACCGCGAATCCGTACGCAGTGCCTTCGGCATCGCCGAAGGGAACGGCTGTGAAGGCGCGCGGTCCGTCGTTGAAGTAGACGACCGGGCGTGACTCTACGTACCCGACGATGACGTCCGGCCGCCCGTTGCGATCGAGGTCGGCAATGGCGATGGCGTAGGGCCGGATGTCGCGGGGGCCGAGCGGTTCGGCAGCCGCGTAGGTGCCGTCGGCGAGGCCGCGGTAGATGGCGGGGCCCGTGCCTTCGTCGATCACCGCGAGGTCGATCAGGCCATCCCCGTCCAGATCCACTGGTTCGGCACTCCGAATCGTGGCGTTCGCCGGCCCGAACGGCCGACGACTTGCGAAGCGGCCTTTTCCGTCGTTCAGATACACGTAGCTCTGCCCATTGTCCCGATGCGGGACGACCAGGTCCGGCGCGCCGTCGCGGTTCACATCAGCGGCCTTGATGGTGGTGGCGGAGCCCTCGGTCACGGCGGCGCAGTCGGCCGCGAACCGCCCGCCGCGTTCGCCGAAGCAGATGAAGCTCGGGCCGGAGCTATTGCCGTACCGGTTCGCCAGCACGACGTCCGGCAGGCCATCTCGGTTGAAGTCGGCGACGCTCACGTGCCGCGTGCTCCAGTTGCCCTGCCCGAACGTCGAGCCCTGCGTGAATCGCCCGCGGCCGTCGTTCAGATGAACCACTTTCGGATCGGGTGTGTCGTTGCTCACCACCACGTCGAGGTCGCCGTCGCCGTCCATGTCCACCAGCAAGCCCGAATACGAACGGTCGGGCCGGCTGCCGAGCGTGTAGGCGGGCGCGAATCCGCCCCGGCCGTCGCCAGGCAGCACGATGTCGTCGAGCGGCCAGTGACGGCCTTTGACCAGCACGAGGTCGAGGTGGCCGTCGGCGTTGAGGTCGCCAATCGAGACGTTCGCCGATGTCGCGCCTTCAGCCTCGAGCGCGAGGCGGCGGGCGAAGCTCCTGGAGCCTGGCTGCTGGATGGCCAAGGCCCACGATCCGGCGGCCAGGAGCAGCGCAGTCACGGAGGTCACGGTCACACGCATCAGCTCTCTCCTGACACCGGGCCGAGCAGGTCTCATTGGTTGCCGGCCATGTCCCGGAAGATGATAGCCGTCAACTGACCGAAGTTGCTCGTGAAGTAAACACGCCCGTCAACTCGAACCGCCTCAGCAGGTGTTCTCCGGGTGGGCAGCCGGCGAGGTCTCGAAAGTCGCGGATGAAGTGTGCCTGATCGGCGTAGCCGCACGTGACGGCCGTGCGTGTGCCAGGAGACGCAGACTCGCACTCTTCGAGCACTCGCAGCGCGTGCTGGAATCGGGTGATGCGCGCCAGGCGCTTGGGCGTCACGCCGACCGTCCTCAGGAACGTCCGCTCCAGCTGCCGCCGCGTCACCGAGACTCGGGCCGCCACAACGTCGATCGGCATGAGGCCCTGCGTGCCGGCGATCAGTTCCACGGCCGCCCGGACGCGCGCGTCAATACGATCGACGGCGAGCCATCGGGGCAGCATCTGTTATGCGAGCGCGACGGCCTCTGTCAGGTCCACTGTCGCGGCACGAACGTCATCGAGCGCGCGCTTGAGTGCCGGCGCGATCTCGTCGACGCCAATCGTGAGCCCAGCGAGTGCCTGTTGGGGCGTGTCAATGAGCGCCGCCGCGCCGTACGGATGGAAGCGTACGCCAAGGACGCCAATCACACCGGTCGGCCTCAGCAACAACTGTGACGTGAGCTGACCGGCGAAGATGACCTCCGGCTGCCGCTCAATACACCCATCCGCATGGACCCGCTCGAAGGCGTCGCCGAAATGCAGGATCAGTTCAGGCCGGCCGTCCGGAAGTATAGGTTGCGTGTCGGCGCCGAGCCGTGACGCGTCGCCGGAAAGGGTCCAGAGGCAAGCCACGATGCCGGCCAGGTCCGGATGCGGCGGAAATTCCGCGCACTGCATGTAGGCAGAGAGCCTGACACAGGCGCCTGCGTCGGCTCAAGCTGGGGATCTCCTGGGCTGTTCCTCCAGCCCGAGGGGCACCGCTACTTCTTCCGATTGAACGCGAATACCGTGGGCTTGGACGTGCCGCCGGCGCTGATCATCGCATCCATGCCGCCGTCCGGGCGCTTCACGTATCGGATCATCTTCGGGAAGTTGTGCGCGGGATTCTCAAACGTCGCGCTGTCGGCGTCGAGTTTCGTCAGCGTGAAGTCGGTCGCCGTCCCGGCATTCGGCATGGCCGTGTAGACAAGCGTGCCTTCGCGTTCAGAGATGCACAGGAACTCAAACTCGGTCATCACGTCGCCGCGAAGAGTGCGGCTCGTGGCGATCATGCCACCACCGGCACCGGTGGACCATCGCTCTTCGATGCTGCCTGCGGCGGTGGTACTCATCCAGTCGCCGGCGATCCACGCAACGTCGGCGATTCGGGCCGGAGCCACGGGCGGCGTCTTCGGCGCAGAAGGCGGATCTTCGGGCAGCACCTCAGTTGACCGCTGATACACCGTGCCGACCGGCTTGGGCTGGCCCGTGACCGCATCCCGCATGCTCGCTTCAACCACGATCGTGTCGGCAGAGACGGACCGGAAACGATAGACAACCGGCGCTGTGGGGCGCCTGACCGTGGTGGCTCCGGGCGCCAGGGTCCCGGTGATCGAGTACTTAAGGACGTCACTCTCCCAGGCCATCGAAATCAGCTGCGCGGACTGACCGCGGCACGGTCGGCCCGGATCAAGCACAGTGGTTTCGGTGCCGTCGAGCGGCAACACGTTGGTGAGCGCTGTCGCCCGCCCGCGTACGGGCCGGACGAGCGCCATGTTCTTGCCCTCTTGTCGGAGCGCGAACCGGTCGCCAAACACGGCGCCTGGGGCAGCCTCGATGGACGGTGGCGTGTTCTTGGTCGCCACCCACGTGCCGCTCAGGTTGGGCTGCTGTTCAACAAGTACGGTGGTCGCACCGGCGGTGAGCCCGATGGCCAGGAGGGCCAGGATGTTTCGCATAGATGCGTCACTCTAGCCCTTGCGGATGGGCCTGTCTTGAACGAATGCGACGCGTTTACGCTTTTTGTTCGCTTTGGGTGCGCCATCGGCGCTAGGCTGTGAAAGTGTCCAGCCATCCAGCCGTAAAGGGTCGAGGGGCGCCGGCCAATCCCTCCGGCCGCTTTGAAAGGCTGGCCTTTGTGCAGGAGCCGGGCGACGAGCCCGACGACGACAGGCCGGCACTGCCCACTGAGTTGTTCAGGGACACGTCAAAGAGCATCCTGGCCTTCAACGACAGTCCCGATGTGCCGATGGACGCGTCCGTGAATCCGTACCGCGGCTGCGAGCACGGATGCATCTATTGCTACGCGCGCCCGTACCACGAATATCTCGGCCTGTCCGCCGGTGCCGATTTCGAAAGCAAGATCTTCGTCAAGGAAGATGCCGCCGCGCTGCTGCGCGAAGCGCTCGCTGCGAAATCCTGGACGCCCCAGGTGATTGGACTGAGCGGCGTCACCGACCCGTATCAACCCGTGGAGCGCAAACTGCGAATCACGCGCGCGTGCCTGGAGGTGCTTGAGCAGTGCCGCAACCCCGTGGCCGTCATCACCAAGAACCATCTCGTGACGCGCGACATCGACCTGCTGGCGTCACTGGCGCAACACCAGGCCGCGCAGGTGTTTCTTTCAATCACCACACTCGATGATGACCTCGCGCGCGTCATGGAGCCGCGGGCATCGCGTCCGGCGCTGCGACTGGAAGCCGTGCGGAAGCTGCGCGAGGCTGGCATACCCGTGGGCGTGATGGTGGCGCCCATCATTCCGGCGCTCACCGACCATGAAGTGCCCGCCATCCTCGAGGCCGCGGCTGAGGCGGGCGCCATGATGGCCGGCTGCACCGTCGTCCGTCTGCCGCACGGCGTCAAAGATCTGTTCGAGGCGTGGCTTGAGGCGCATGCGCCGCTTCGCAAAGAGAAGGTGCTCAACCGGCTTCGCGCCATGCGCGACGGCAAGCTCAACGATCCGAAGTTTGGCAGCCGCATGGTTGGCCAGGGCCCGTTCGCTGAGTCCATCCACCAGGTGTTCGACCTCCATCGACGCAAACTGGGGCTGAACCAGAGGCTCACGCTCTCCACACAAGCCTTTCGGCGCCCTGGCGGCAGCCAGATGCGTCTGTTTGGCTGACTCCGACGGTACAGCCTCCGGCTCGTTCGAGCCTGTAGGATCAACCTGGAAGCATGGCAGTCCTGTGAGAATAAGAACGCTCGTGGCCCTCGCCTGTGTGACCGTCCTCGCGGCCGGGTGTGGAGATCCGTACGAGGGCGCCAGCGCTCTGCAGGCCCAGAAGGCGCAGCTGGAGCGTGAACTCGAAGGATTGCGCGAGTCGGCGGCGCTCGTCAGCCGGGGTGAGAGCCTCATCCCGGCCTCCGACGTGGTGGTGGCGATTCAAGAAGCGCTTATCCAGGGGTTGATCGCGCGGCGCCTTCCGATCGATATCGAGGCGGCGCCATACAAGATGGTGCTCACCGCGGTGGAGGTGGGTTTTCACGGCGCACCCACCGTGCAACTGCGCGGCATGGTGAGCCGGGACGGACTGCCGGGCATTGTCGTCGCCGTGAAACTCATCGGGGCGTTGAGCCGCATCGACGTGGATACCACGACGTTCACGTTGCGAGCCCAGATATCCGCCGACCATCTGGAAATTGAGTCCACAGCCGGCGTCGGGTCCCTGTTCAGCGGATCGTCGCTGGATGATGTGGCCGAACTGCTGCGGCTTGAACTGGTGGAGCAGCTGCCGGTCGTCGAGATTCCGGTGCGCATACAGGAAGACATCCTCATTCCTGCCGTCACAGACGGTCCGGTGCAGATCGCGAGCGTCCGATTTCCCGTGAAGGCGTCGGTCTCACGGGTGTTCGCGGCGAACGGCCGCTTGTGGATTGGCCTGCACGTCGAGGTGGCTCAGGCCGGCAAGGGGGCACCGTGACCCGCCGGCACGTCACCGTACTCGTGGCGACTTTGGCCGTGGTCGCGACGTTGATGACATCGTGGCTGATGGTGAGCCGGTCACGTGCGGGGCGGCGAACCATCGCGAAGCTGCAGGCCGACATGGTGACTCTTACGGCCGAGCGCGATCGACTTCGGGCCGAGGTGGTGGGCGCGGTGCACCTCGATAGCCGCCTGACAGGCGGCCCCGACAAACCGCTGCGTATTGGCATCCCCACCACGCTGGCGCGTACGGTGGTGTCAACGCTCGCCGCAGGCGTGACCGATCAGGTGTCGCTCACGCTGGCCAATCTTCGCGTCCGGAGGCAAGGCGAAATCCGCCGGGTGGTGTCGCTCGGCGACTTCGACCTCACGCTTCGCGTCAAACAGGTCAACGTCAAGCTGGGCGCCGGCACCCCGGACCTCCAATTCGGCGGCAACCAGATGCGCATGGCGATGCCGGTGCGCGTGGAATCGGGCACGGGCACGGCCGAGATCGATTTCCTCTGGCACGCGCGAGGCATCAGCAACGCCGTGTGTGGCGACATGACCATGCTCGAGGTCGTCACCGGCACCGTGACTCCGGCCGTCTACCGCCTCGCCGGCACCCTGCAGCTTTCCACCACAGACGACGCGATCATGGTGACCCCGCGCATGCCGGCGCTTCGCATTCGGGTGCGGGTGGTGCCATCAAAAGCCTCGTGGGACCTCGTGCAGAAAGCACTCGACGCAAAAAGAGGTCTGTGCGGATTTGTGATCGACCGCGTGAATATTCCCGAGGGACTTGAAGGCATGCTGGCCCGAGGTTTCAGTGTGCGTCTGCCGATCGAGAAGGTGCGACCCATGGCCCTGCCGATCGGGTTTGCCCAGACCGTGATGGTGCGCGGCACACCGGTGCAGATCGGGGTCAAGGCCGGCGGCCTCATGATCACGAGCGACATGATCTGGCTTGGGGCCGACGTCACCCTCGTCACTCTGCCGCTCCCGCTTCCCGTACCGGCCCCAACGCCGGCGGGTGGGCCCAGGGGCAGCGGGACGTAACCCGGCGCCGATCCGGCCCGGGTTGTGCGATGCTGACGACATGAATCGGCGATTTATTGTGAGCAGTGTTGCCGTGTTGGCGATCAGCGTCGCGACGTTTGTGGCGGTCCGTGGCGTCAGCCCGAGCCGGGCGCCCAACGTCGCAACGCACCGGTTCAGTCCTTCACCGTCGTCAACTCGTTCCCGCATGATCCGGGCGCGTTTACGCAGGGACTGGTCTACGCCGACGGGGAGTTTCTTGAAAGCACCGGGCTGTTCGGCGAGTCATCTCTGCGCCGGGTGGAGATTGCCACGGGCAAGGTCCTGCAGCGCAAGGCGATCGATGCGAAGTACTTCGCTGAAGGGCTGGCCCTGGTGGGTGATGCGCTCGTGCAGCTCACCTGGCAGAGCAAGATCGGGTTTGTGTACGACCGCAAGACGTTTACGCAGCGCCGGACGTTTCAGTACCAGACGGAAGGATGGGGGATCGCCTACGACGTAAAGGGCGGCCTTGTGATGAGCGATGGATCCGACCGGCTCACATTCCTCGATCCAAAAACGTACGCCGTCACCCGCACCATCCGCGTGACGGACGCGGGTCGCCCCGTGCCGCAACTCAATGAGCTGGAGTGGATTGAAGGCGAGATCTGGGCGAACGTCTGGCAGACCGATCGAGTGGCCCGCATCGCGCCGGCCACAGGTGCGGTCAACGCATGGGTGGACTTCTCGACGCTGTGGCCCCAGGCCCGCCGCACGCCACCTGCCGACGTCCTCAACGGCATTGCCTACGACGCCGCAGGCAAACGCATCTTCGTGACCGGCAAGAAGTGGCCGAGGGTGTACGAGGTCAGGACCAAGTAGGGCCGGAGGGGTTCATGGCCAGCCGGGGTCCAGGAGTCCTGGGTCCAGGGGTCGGCAGAGAATGCGTACTCGGGCGACACTGAAGGTGGCAGTTCGTGCCAGATCCCACGGTAGTCCTATCGATTTCCTCACGTTGTTGATGGCACAGCGGTTGATTGTCATCAAGCATGGGTGTGAAGCGACTTGAGGACCTGGTGGCGTTTCAGTTGGCGGTGGAGTTCAAGCTCGAAGTCTATCGACTGATTCGGGAGAGTCCGGCTGCGAGGCGGGACTTCCGATTCCGGGCCCAACTGTCTGATGCCAGTGCGAGTGTTGAGGCGTGCCTGGCTGAAGGGTGGCATCGTTACGTGGCGGGTGAGTTCGTCACGTTTCTCCGATACGCGAGCGCCTCCCTTGCCGAAGCGGAACGTTGGCTTGGCGATGGTGTCGCTCGAGGTTACTTCGAGTCGCACACCATCGCCAAGAGCCTCGACACTGCAGGCCGATGCGGCGCCGCTCTCACCAATCTCCGCAAGACCCTCGAGCCATTCACCAAGAAGGCCAAGAAGAACGCTCGCGGCATTCTCTGACGACTCCTGGACTTCGGGACTCCAGGACCTCGACAAACAAGACCGACCCCGGGACCCCAGGACCCCGACAAGCTACTGAATCTTGAACGCGACCGACGCCATCGTCCTGTCCCACATGACCGCGAGGCGGCCACCGGTCTTGGTCATGTCCACGAAGGCGATCGTGAACTCATCAACCGAGTACGGCAGCGCGTCGAGCTTCATCGGCACGCGAAGGACGTCGCGGTCCGCCGTGTAGTTGTAGGCGCCCCAGAGTTCGGTCTTGTTGGCCGGGTCGTAAGCTCTGCTGCGGGCCAGGAAGAGAGCACGAACGTCCACTCCTTTTCGCCGAGGCCGATGTACATCGAGTACTCTCCGGCCGGCAGGGCTTTGCCGGCGAAGTCCAGCGCCACGTCAGTCTTGAACCGGGTGGACTGGTCCGCGCCCGCACGCCAGACCGGCGCACCGGCGTTCAGCGTCTTGCCGTAGTCGGCCCCGGTGCCGAAGATATTCGCGCGCTGCCGCAACACGGGCCGACCGTACGTGACGTCGATCCACTTGCCGCCCTGATACGTCGAACTGCGTTCGCCCTTGACCCAGTCGCCACCGATCTGCGTCGAGGCCTGACCCCGGCCACTCGCCGGCCGATTCGCCGGTGCCTGCGCCGCAAGCGCCACACCCATCACCGCCACCACACCACACACCAATAACCGCTTCACCATTCGTTTGCTCCTTTGTGACCGAGCGTCGTGGTCCTGGAGTCCAGGAGTCCCGGGGTCGCCTCTGAACCCCTGGACCCCTGGACCCCTGGACCCCTGGACCACGACAAATATCACGACTCCCGGACCCCAGGACCCCGGGACGCCGACAGGGGTGCAGGACTATTTCACCACGTCCTGCACCGCTGTTCTCGCCATTGGATGATACCCGTCTCTCGCCTTGGCGAAAATGCGGACCGCCAGGGCCTTGCCCTCGGGCGTCGCGGCCAGGTCGCGATACAGGGGGAGGATGAGCTTCCGGCGTCCGATGCGGACCATGTAGTCTTCCATCGCCGCGCACGCCTGTGTATAGCGCGTGGCGATTGCGAGCCTGAACCAGGCGTGCGCAATCTCCGAGTTGCCTGACTTCGTGAACCCAAACTGCCCGTCGAGCGCCCGCATTTGCGCCGGAGTCAGCGTGCGCGGCAGCGCATCCACAAAGTGAATCCACTCATGCGCCGACCACGACTTCGACGCAGACGCGAGCGTCGCAATGGGCGCGCCGGCAAGCCAGGCGTCGCGCGCGGCTTCCACCCTGACAAACGCATCGGACTTCGGCAGCACCGCAAAGGCGGGCACACCTTCCGAGCGCAGCCACTCCTGCACCTGGGCGTCGGTGACCGCGCCCGGCACCCGCGCCATCAGCTCGGCCTTCAGGAACGCCAGGAAGCTCTCCGTGGTGGCGCTCTGGAAGGCGTGTGTGTCGAACCACTTCCGCAGGAACGTGTCGAACTCCTGGCGTCCGTACTTGTCTTCCAGGAACCTGAGAAACAACGCGCCTTGTTCGTACGCCACCGACGAGTACGCGTCGTCCGGATCCCGGCCGGTCATGTCGGGCAGCAGCGTCTTGTCGCGCGGCACGGTGATGGTCGATCGCGAGTCTGCGAGGTCGGCTACGCCAATCATCGCTTCCATGTCGGCCCGATCCTTCCCGTACAGCGCTTCGATAATGCGGCGCTCGAGGTAGGTGGTAAATCCTTCGTTGAGCCAGAAGTCGGGCCACGTGGCGTTGGTCACGAGGTTGCCCGACCAGGAGTGCGCAAGTTCGTGAGCCACGAGAGAGACGAGAGACTTGTCGCCGGCGATCACTGTCGGCGTGGCAAACGTCAGCCGAGGATTCTCCATCCCACCGAACGGAAATGACGGCGGCAACACCAGCAGGTCATACCGGCCCCACCGGTACGGCCCATACAGCTTCTCGGTAGCGGCCACCATCTGTTCGGTATCTTCAAACTCCCGCGCCGCGGCCTCCACCACGGAAGGCTCCGCCCAGATGCCGGTGCGCGGGCTCATCGCCTTGAACGTGAGATCGCCCACCGCAAGCGCGATGAGGTACGACGGAATCGGCTGCGGCATCCTGAATGTGAAGACGCCCGTGCCGGCGGTGCCCGGCGTCATCTCGGCCGCCATCACCGCGACCAGCTCTTTCGGCGTGCGAATGGTCGCGTCGTACGTCAGACGGACCCCCGGCAGATCCTGCAACGGAATAAACGACCGCGCCTGGATGGCCTGGGCCTGCGTAAAGAGGAACGGATGCGCGCGCCCGCCGTCTGCGCCGGCGTGAGCCACTGCAGGCCTTTCGCGTCGGGCGACGATGAGTAGGTGATGCGGGCGCGGTCGGCTCCGGGTGGCATCGCGACTCGCAGCGCGCTGCCAAACGCCGGTGTCGCGGCGTCGAGCCTGAACGTCGTCGGAACCCACCCGGCCGTACCAATCGCAGCCTCGGCCTTCGTGATTGTGAGGTCGCGCGAGTCCAGCACCAATTCAGTGGCGGTCGGGTCGCGCCGCTCGAACTGCAGTTCCACGGTGCCCGCCAGCGTCTTCGCGCTAAAGTCCGTCGTCAAATCCAGCACCATGTGTTTCGTCGTGAATGCGTTGACGTTGGCGTACGACGACGAGTCGGTGGGGATGGGAATCATGGGGTGTCTTTCGAGCCGCAGCCCGCGAGAAGGGCGCCGGCCGCCAGAAGGTACGCAGATGCCGTGAGCCGTCGGTAGGTCCCGGGTCCAGTGTCCAGGGTCCAGAGTCCTCTGTCGGGGTCCTGTGGGGTCCCGGGGTCAGCGATGCAGCGGGATGGGAGGTCTTAGAAAAAACCTCATCATCTCCGTGTCTCCTGTGATCCGTCGTGACAAGGATGCAGCGCGACGTGAAGGTCTTCCAGAAGGTCCTCCGCGTCTCCGTGACTCCTGTGATCCGTCGTGATCGCGATGCAGCGCGACACCAGGCTCATGCCCCCCAGTCTACTGCCGAGGTGCGGTACGCTGTGAAGATGAGCAAAAGGCCGTCGATGCTCCGTTCGTACACTGGGCTGATCTGCTCACCCTGGCCAACGCAGGGTGCGGTACGGTGACGATCTTCGCCTGCCTGAGCTATCTAGCGGGTGATCAGGAACGCTGGCTCTGGACGGCCTTTGCCCTCCCGGGCTGGCGCTGGTGTTTGACGCCCTCGACGGATGGGTGGCGCGCCTGGACGTGCGCCACAAGTCGGTGATGGGCGCCGAACTGGATTCTCTGGCCGACATCGTGTCGTTCGGCGTGGCGCCCGCCGTGCTGGCCTACACGCTCGGCCTGCGTGGGTTGTGGGACGCGATCTGTCTCACACTGTTTGTGTGCGCCGGCATCAGCCGCCTGGCGCGATACAACGTGACGTCGAGCGCCCTGACCGACACCGCCACAGGGAAGGTCCGCTACTTCGAAGGAACACCGATTCCCACGAGCGTCTTCCTGGTGGTGGTGATGGCTCTGCTGTTTGCCTTCGACCTGACGGGATCAAACTTTGTGGGCGGCCACGTGAATCTCCTCGGCCGGCAGTTCCACCCGTTCTCCCTGCTGTTCCTGCTGAACGGCAGCCTGATGATCAGCACCATCAAGGTGCCGAAGCCCTGACGGGCTCAAGGGTGCCGAAGCCCTGACGGGCTCAAGGGTGCCGAAGCCCTGACGGGCTTAAGGGTGCCGAAGCCTTGACGGGCTCAGGTTCGGGTCTTGACCGGGCAGGTTGAGACTCCAAGCAGCGTGTACAGCGGGCACGTGCCCAGGGCCCCGGTCAGAATCGGCACCACGCCGATGTAGCCCCACGCGCCGATGGTGCCCATCGCCGCCATGCCGACAAGGGCCACGCCCAGACGACCCTCGCCACACGTTCCATTGGATGTTCGTTCACTTTTAGCAGGCTGCTCATGCGGTGCTCCTAGTCAAGGTCTCGAAGGTCGTCGGTCAGTTGTTCGTTGAGCGCGCGGTCGTCTGCTGCCGGGCGCGCTTCGGGAGGGGCCGTAGTCTCACCCGGCGCGCTGAAGCGGCGAATCACGCCGACGATCAGGAGGACGCTACCCACGAGTGCCAGCGGCGGCAATACGTACAGCACGAGGTTGCTGCCGTGCGCCGGCGGCACCACGAGGACTCCAGGGCCATGCTCGGCGACATACGCGGCAAGGATGACCTCTCGATTCTCGCCCTTCGCCAACCGGGCCCGAATGTCGCGACGCACCTCGTTGGCCGTGGGTGACTGATGCACAGAGACCTGCTGCCGGAAGCAGCAGGGCGCCATCAGCAGGTCCTCGATCTCGCGGGCCTCCCGTTCAGGGTCGGTTGCGCCCACCGCGACGCTGCCGAAGACCATCATCCAGACCATCCAGCCGCGCAGCCGTGTCATGACGTTCCCGCTCCAATCCGGCCGCCCGAGGGCGCCCTTCCCCCCTTAAGACTCTGAACCGGGAAAAAGGTGACAGATGGGCGTATCATCGCGAATTATGACCTCACGCCTTATCCTCAGCGTCCTCATCCTGGGAACGATGATCGTCGAACCGGCCGCGCTTTCGGCCCAGAACGCGGCCGCAGCGGCCGCCCAACTCCAGAATGCCTCGCCGCGGGCGATCCGCCGCGATGTGCCGCTGACCAACGCGATTCGGCGCGCCATTGACGCCGGCACCCGCGATCTCACTGGGCGGCCCGGCTCCAATTACTGGCAACTGGAGACCGACTTCACGATCGAGGCCCGGCTCGACCCGGCAACCCCAGACCATCCCCGGCACCGAGACCATCGTCATTCACAACAACAGTGCGGCGCCGTTGAACGAGTTGGTCATGCGGCTTGACCACAACATTTTCCGCGGCCTGGTGCCGCGCGGCATGTCAGTGCCGGCCGAGAACACAGACGGCATGGTCGTGACGCGCCTGGCCATCGATGGCACAGTCATCGACCTGACGCCTCAGACTGGCGGTCGCCGTGGTGGCGGTGCCGGCGCGGGCGGCGCGCCCGCTCAGCGTTCGAATGCCGTGACGGGGCTCACCCAGACCGTGGCGCGGATCAGTCCCGCGAATCCGATTCCTGCAAAAGGCACCGCGCGCCTGGAAGTGGCATGGCGTACGAAGTTGCCGGGTGGACCGGCTGGCAGCGGCCATCGCATGACCCAGCGTTGGGATGACACCCTGTTCCAGCCCACGCAGTGGTTCCCGCGGCTGGCCAAGTACGACGACATGCGCGGCTGGGACACGAGCCTGTATCTTGGTCCGTCGGAGTTCTACAACAACTTCGGCAAGTTCGACGTGAAGATCGATGTGCCCGCCGGCTGGATCGTCAGCGGCACTGGCGTGCTGCAGAATCCGGAACAGGTGCTCACCGCCACGGCGCGCCAGCGCCTGGCCACCGTCCTCTCGTCCGACGCCATCGTCACCATCGTGGGTCCAGACGAGATTGGCCCAGGGCAGGCGACGGCTCCCGGTGAACGACTCGTGTGGCACTTTGCAGCCGACAAGGTCAACGACTTTGCGTGGGCCACGGCGAAGAAGTTGTGTGGCAGGCCACACGCGCCACCATTCCCACCAAGGGCCCGGTGCCCATCCACATGGTGTTTCTGCCCGAGCGTGCCGCGCAGTTTGCCAATGCCGGCCAGATCACGCGTCACGCGCTCGAGTTTTACTCGAAGTTGTGGACGCCGTACCCGTTCCCGCAGCTGACGCTTCAGGACGGCCCCAGCGCGGGCATGGAATATCCGATGGTCATCAACTCGAACCAGGGCGCGGCCGACCATGAGGCGGCACACCAGTGGTGGCCGATGATGGTGGGCACGAACGAAACACGCTATGGCTGGATGGACGAAGGATTCAACCAGATATGAATGTGCTGTCGGCCGCTGATTCGCGGGGTGTGCCGGCGAATCTGAACGGCGCAGGACAGAGTTACGGGCGTACGAGCGGCAGCGAAGACGAGCCGGCAATGATGTGGTCGGCGAATGATGCCGGCGTGATGTACGGCTTCCAGACCTACTCGAAGGCGCCGCTGATGCTGTCCATGCTCGGCGGCATTGTGGGAGACGAGGCTGTGCAGCACGCCATGAGCGAGTACTCGAAGGCATGGGCCTTCAAGCATCCTCGCCGTGGGACTATGTCTTCTTCATGAACAACGCCCTCAAACAGGACCTGGGCTGGTTCTGGCACTACTGGCTCTGGACCACGGAGTCTGTCGATGGCCGCATCGCGAACGTCGCCACGGCCGGGGCGCGGACAACGGTGACGGTGCGGCAGGATGGCCAAATGCCGTCACCCGTGGTGTTGAAGGTGAAGTTCACGGCGCCCGGTCAGTTGCCGCGGCCTGTAGCGAATGCCACGGTGAAGT
>JADJUS010000019.1 GCA_016716905.1 Acidobacteriota bacterium
GAACGATTGAAACGCCGCGCGCCGAGTAGCGCCGCCGTGCGGCATGGCTGCCGTGTTGGAGCGCGTCGGCAAACTCCTCTTCGGATCGCCGAGCGCGAACTCCCGTTCCGCCGGCGGCGCAACAGCCCGCCAGCCAGCGCGCCGCGCGGGGTGGCCGACACGACCCCGGCGCCCGTCCTGAGGTCTCGAGCTGGTCCTCGGGGCCCTCGACGAGACCTTGAATGAGCGATACGCTGGGCCAGGGCCTTCCGCCCGGCGGCAGGTTTTAACGCGTAGTGTTTGCGGCAGGCGTCCGCCCCGCTCTGCGGTCGGCTCCCCACCACGAACGACGAAGCCCGGCTTCGAGGCGCTCAGGGTCACGTAAGTGGCGCTGATGGACAACGCGCGGCCCGGTGCGCTGCTCAATCTCGCCGGATGGTGGCGCCATGACCTCGGGCCCAAGGCGGACCAACGCAAACAGGACGGCTTGTTCAAATTCACCCAGCATATGGTTCGCATTGGCAAACGTGAACGGAAGGCAACGGAGGATCCGTTGGCTCGTCAAGAAGTGTGATGTTCGGAGGCCGGGTCTTCAGACCCGGCAGATTCAGACGAACTCGACCGGCACGCGATTCGGGATCAGTCCCTTTTCGAACGCCTCGTCGAAGAAGCGTTCCAGGGCCGCGCGACCGCGAGTGCCGTAGTCGAGCGTCAGCGCGTTGACGTACATGCCAACGAACTTGTCGGTGTCCTTCTGGTCAAGGCCGCGACCGAACTGCTGCGCGTACTCCACGCCCGCCTCTCGATTGTTGAGCGCATACGCAATGCTGTCGTGCAGCATCGTCGACACGGTGCGCATCAATTCGGGGCCCATATCGCGACGGATGATGTTGCCGCCAAGCGGCAGAGGCACCCGCCGTGCGTTCAAACCACCACTCCCCAGGTCCACAATCTTTCGGAACCCTTCGGCCTGATACGTGAGCTGGCCCTCATGGATAAGCAACCCGGCGTCCACGCGGCCCTCGAGCACAGCCTGCTGGATTTCATCGAAGGGAATGACCTCATAGTCGAAGTCAGGGTCGTCCATTTTCCAGAGCGAGAACGCCGTGGTCAGCAGGTCCAGGCACGCCCACCTTGACGCCCTTCAGCGAATCCGACGGCAGCGGCCTGGTGGAGACCAGGATGGGGCCGTAGTTGTCGCCCATGCTTGAGCCATGCGGCAGGGGCGCGTATTTGTCGAGCAGGTGCGCGTAGGCATGGAAGGACACGGCGGTCACTTCATGTTGCCCTCGAACGCGGCCCGGTTCAAGGTTTCGATGTCCGAGAGAACCTGGTCTACCTCGATGCCCGGCACCTGCACGGCGCCGCTGGCCAAACCAAAAAACATGAACGCGTCATCGGAATCCGGACTGTGTGCAACGGTGATCTTCATTCAGCCTCGCGCAAGCGCCTGACCACAGCCGCGAATTTTTCGATGGCGTAGTCGATGTCGGCGTCGGTCGTGTGGCGACCCGAGCCCAAACCCTGATCGTAGCCGATGGCACATGGTCAGGTCAAACAGCGCCAGCAGCACGTGATGGGGTGGCCGAGGCCGAGGCTGCAGGCCGAGCCGGAAGAGACTGCGATGTCGGAGATGCCAATCATCAGCGACGACCCATCCACGCCCTCAAACCCGACGTGCAGGTTGTGCGGCAGGCGATGGTCCATCGACCCGCTCACCGTGACCCCGCCAATCTGTGTGCGCAAACCGTCCAGCAGGCGGTTGCGCAGTCCGGTGAGCCTCGCGCTTTCCACGGGCATGTCCCGCATGTCGATGAGACAGGCATACCGAGCCGACGATGCCGGGGACGTTGAGGGTGCCGGACCGCATGCCGCGCTCCTGGCCGCCCCGATGATGAGCGGCGCCAGTTCGGTGCGGCGACGGATGAAAGTGCGCCACAGCCCTTCGGGCCGTACATCTTGTGCCCGGTGAGCGAGAGCAAGTCCACCTGAGCCGCCTGCACATCCACGGGCACTTTCCCGACGGCCTGCGCGGCGTCCGTGTGGAAGAGCGCGCCCTTCGCGTGGGTGATGGCCGCGATCTCGGCCATGGGCTGCAACACGCCCACTTCGTTGTTGGCAGCCATGACACTGACGAGCGCGGTGGCATCTGTCACGGCATCGGCCAGCGCATTCAGGTCAGGCCGTCCGTCCGGTCCCACGGGCACCACGGTGCACGTCCAGCCCTGTTTCTCGAGGCTCTTGCAGCCCTCAAGCACAGACTTGTGCTCGATGGCGGAACACACCATGTGCCGGCGGCCTTCCGGAGCCGACGCCGCCACGCCCTTGATGGCGAAATTATTGGATTCGGTCGCGCCGCTCGTGAACGTAATCTCGCGCGCGGTGCCCCCGATGAGGGCCGCGACACGCCGCCGGGCCTCTTCCACAGCCTCCTGGGCCTTCCAGCCCCACTGGTGGCTTGAAGATGCGGGATTACCGAAGACTTCGGTAAAGTAAGGCAGCATGACCTCGAGGACCCGCGGGTCCACGGGCGTCGTGGCGTGATAGTCAAGGTAGACGGGCGGGCGCGACATCGCCCGGTAATATTACGAGATTTAGGTGAGGACACCCATGCGTCGTTTTCTGATTGGTAGTGTGCTGGCTGGAGCCGCGTTCGTCACCGCGGCGGGAATCGCAACGCCATGGGCTCAGGCCCCGGCGCGTATGGATGCGGACGGTCTCCTGAAGGCCTGGGGCACCTATCAGTCGATGCGCCAGGCTTCGCCCTACCGGAGCGCCACCTGGCAGTCGCTGGGCCCCACGAACATCAGCGGCCGCTCCACGGACGTGGCGGTGGTGGACGTCGCAGGCCAGCGGCACATCTACGCGGCCTACGCCACCAGCGGCGTCTGGAAGAGCGAGGATCACGGCAAATCGTGGCGCGCCGTCTTTGAACATGAGGCGTCCACGAGCATCGGCGATGTCGAAGTCGCTCCCTCCAACCCGAACATCGTGTGGGTCGGCACAGGCGAAGCCAACATCTTCCGAGCCTCCATGGCTGGCGTGGGCATCTACAAGTCCACAGATGCCGGCAAGACGTTCACGCACATGGGGCTGGCCGACACGCAGACCATTTCGCGCATCATCGTGCATCCCACCAATCCGGACATCGTGTACGTGGCGGCGTCAGGCCACGAGTGGACTGACAACGCGATGCGCGGTGTATTCAAGACCACCGACGGCGGACGCAACTGGACCAAGGTGCACTACAAGAGCCCGCGCACGGGCGCGATCGATCTGGTGATGGATCCGACTGACCCGAACGTGTTGTACGCGGCCATGTGGCAGCGCATCCGTCGCAAGTGGAGTGACCCGCGCGTGGAGCCCGGCTACAACGAGGGCGGCGTGGTCAAGTCCACTGACGGTGGCCAGACTTGGAAAGACATGAGCCAGGGTCTGCCGGCGCCGCAGTTCCGCGGCCGCATCGGCATCGACATCGCGCGCTCGAACCCCAATGTCCTTTATGCCTTCGTGGATAACTACGAAGAAGGCCGCGGACCGCAGGCCAACGAGCGCGATGCCTATGGACGCGCGATCACGAACGGCCGGATCAAAGCCGCCGAGATCTACCGCACCGACGACAAGGGCGCGACCTGGCGTAAGGTCAGTGAAAACAACAACTTCATGATTCAGCACTCAGGCACGTACGGATGGGTGTTTGGCCAGATTCGGGTGGATCCCGTCAACGAGAACACCATCTACACGCTGGGGCTGGGCATGAACCGGTCGATCGATGGCGGAAAGACGTTCAGCAACGCCACCGGCGCCTCCGTCAGCAACGTTGATGGCAGTTCTACGGGCGGTGTGCACGGAGACCACCACGGTCTCTGGATCGATCCGAAGGATCCGCTCAAGCTCTACAACTCCAACGACGGCGGTGTGTATCACTCGCTCGACGGCGGCAAGACCTGGGTGTTTGCCGTGTCAGCCGCCGGCGCGCAGTTCTACAACGTCTCGCTCGACACCACGCGTCCAGCGTCGTGGGCGTACGGATCGATTCAGGACCATGGCAGCCGGCGCGGGCTGGTGGACGTCTCCAAGGGCCGCGGCGCCATCCCGGCCGTGGCGTGGGGGTGCGCCGGGCGGTGAAGGCTCGAACCACTCCATCGACCCGACCAACCCGAACATCGTCTACACCCACGGCTTTTACGGCAACTTCAGCCGCACGGACCTCGGCGTGGCTGCCGCCGCACGAGGGCGAGGTCGTGGCGCCGGTGCAGCCACACCCGCTCAGCCGCCTGCGCCTCAGGGTCCGCAACGGGTGACGAACATTCAGCCTGAGAATCCGCCAGACGCGGAACTGCGCGCGCAGTGGATGGCGCCGATCATCATCTCGCCGCACGACAACACGATCATCTATGCGGGCTACCAGTCGGTCTACAAGTCCACAAGTCGCGGCGACAAGTGGGAGATCATGAGCCCGGACCTCACGAACAACAACGCCGCGGAGATGCTCATCAAGAATTCCAACGCCATCCCCTACCAGACCATCGTTGCCCTCGCCGAATCGCCACGAAAGGCCGGCCTCATGTACGTGGGGAGCGACGATGGACGGCTGCATACGACGATTGACAGCGGCAAGGAGTGGACCGAACTCACGAGCAAGTTGCCGGTGAGGAAGTGGTTCGCGGGACTGGTGCCCTCTCGCTATGCCGAGGGAACGGTTTACGTGGTGCAGCGCGGTCGTGAAGACGACGACTTCGCGGCGTATATCTACAAGTCCACAGACCACGGCCGGACGTTTACGAGCATTGTGAACAACATCCCCGCTGGCCCGGTGAACGTCATCCGCGAACATCCGACCAACGCGAACGTGTTGTTCGTTGGCACGGACTTCGGTGTGTTTGTGTCCACCAACGGTGGCGCGAAGTGGGAAGTGCTCGGCGGCAACCTGCCGTCCACGCAGGTGTCGGACTTGCAGTATCACCCTGTGGATCACGTGCTGGTCATCTCGACGTACGGGCGTGGGATGTACACGCTTGATGTCTCGGGGATTCGGTGAGCACACTGATGGGTCGAACCTATTCGCCTCCGAGCTCATTTTCAGGCATTGCCTCATTGCCCCGTTGGCTCATTGGCTCATTACTTGTCGCGTCTGTTGCCTGCGCCGACCGCGGCGCGCCAGCGGCAGCGTCCCCGGCCGCCAGCTTCCTGACGTCCGTGGCCGCCATGTGTGGTCAGGCATATGCGGGACGGGTGGTCGCGAATGAGCCCGCTGCGCCCGATGACCCATTCGAAGGCAAGGCGCTGGTCATGCACGTGCGGACGTGCAACTCAGCAGAACAGGTGCTGGTGCCGTTTCACGTTGGCGAAGACCGTTCTCGCACGTGGGTGTTGACGCTGGTGACTGACCGCCTGCGGCTCAAACACGACCACCGCCATCAGGACGGGACGCCGGATACGGTCTCGATGTATGGCGGCGACTCGACCTCGCCAGGCACCGCGACCCGCCAGGAGTTCCCGGTGGATGACTTTTCGAAGGCCCTGTTCACCCCGGGAGAATCGCGCCGTATCAAACACCAACGTCTGGGCCATGGAGATCGAACCGGGCAAGATGTTTGCGTACGAACTCACGCGCCCCGGTCGCCGGTTTCGAGTGGAGTTCGACCTGACCACGCCAGTGCCGGTTCCGCCGGCACCCTGGGGGCAATAGAGTCCAGGGTCCAGAGTCCAGAGTCCAGGGTCCAGAGCTTGCCTCGCCGTAGCCTTGGCGGAGGCGGGTCCAGGGCTTGCCTCGCCGTAGCCTTGGCGGAGGCGGGTCCAGGGAATCGCTGTTAGGCTTGACGTATCGGCCATCGGGCGGCCGGCTTGGAGGCCCCCCTATGCGGCTCCTGCACAGCACGTTCGTTGGAACGGTCCTTGTTCTAGTTTTTGGGATCGCCGGCGCGGCGCCGGTTTTTGCCCAGCAATCCCCACCTGCGGCAGCCGATCTTCAGATCTACGAGGTGAAGACGACGGACGGAGCGCGGTATTACGGATACCTGCAGCTCGACACGCCCGATCGGGTGATCCTGCGGACACCAGGCGGGGCCATCATCGAATTGGCAAGGGCCAACATCGCGTCGATCACTGCGGGTAAGGGGGCGCTGGTCGGGAAGGAGTTCTTCAGGGAGGATCCGAATCCAACCCGGCTGTTTTTTGGGCCCACGGGCCGCTCCCTGAAAAGGGGCGAATCCTACTTCGGAATCTACGAAGCCGTCATGCCCTTCGTCCAGGTGGGCATCACCGACCGGTTGTCGATCGGCGGCGGCACGCCGCTGTTCTTTGGTGGCGGGGAGCACCCATTCTGGTTCACTCCAAAGTTCCAGCTGTACGAAGGAGATGGTGCCAGCGTCGCTGTCGGGGCCTTGCACTTCCTGAACGTCGGCGACGGCAACTTCGGCATCGCGTACGCAGCCGGCACCTTCGGGACGCGAGACGATGCGGTGACGGTGGGCGCGGGATGGGCGTACGAAGTGTACGGCGGCAACAACACAGGATCCGCGCTGTTGATGGTGGGCGGCGAACGACGCGTGAGCCGGCGCATCAAACTCATCAGCGAAAACTACTTCATCGGCGGCGACGCGATCGTCTCGGGAGGCGTTCGGTTCATCGGCGAATCGCTGTCGGCCGACATCGGTCTGTTTGCCCCGCTCGCCACCGGCGAACTATTTGCGTTCCCGATCGTGAACTTTGTCTGGAAGTTTTAGACTCGCCAATTTGCCGGGTCTAAAGACCCGGCCTCCGAAGACTTACTCCGTTTTGGCGGGGACGGGCGCGTTCGTGAGCGCGGCCTTGAGCGTATGCCAGGCAAGCGACGCACATTTGACCCGAGCGGGAAACTCGCGGACACCGGCAAGCACAGCAAGTTTGCCGACGGCTTCTTCGTCTACCGGTTGGTCGATGGGTGTGGTCACCATCTGGTGGAACTTGTCGAACAGTTCAGTCGCCTCATCAATCGTGTGGCCTTTGACCGCGTCGGTCATGAGCGAGGCAGACGACTTCGAAATGGCGCACCCGGAGCCCTCGAACGCGATTCCCGTAATGCGATCGCCCTCGACCTTGAGTGACAGCGTCAGCTTGTCGCCACACAGGGGGTTGTGCCCCTTTGCCGACTGGGTGGCGTCGGGCAGCGGCCCGTAGTTGCGCGGCCGGCGATTGTGGTCGAGGATGACCTCCTGATAGAGGTCGTTGAGGTCTTGCATCAGAAAAATCCCAGCGTGAGCTTCGCGGCTTCCGACATCCGCTCTTTCGTCCAGGCAGGCTCCCAGACAATCTCGACTTTCGCATCGGTGATGCCGGGAATGGCCTTCACTTTGAATCCCACCTCGAGCGGCAGTTGCTGCGCCGATGGGCATGCGGGGCTGGTCAGCGTCATGTTGATGAGCGCACGCTTCTCGGCGTCCACGATGATGTCGTAGATGAGGCCGAGTTCGTAGATATCGACGGGGATCTCGGGGTCGTAGACGGTCTTGATGGCTTCCACAATCTTGCCCTGGAACTCTGCCGTCTGCTCGGTGTCGAGCGGCCCCACCTGCAACGCATCGTGCGTCGTCTCGGGCTTCGGGCTGGTTAATGCCTCGGACGTCCAGGCGTCTGGGGCCGTGAATGGCGTCTGCGACACGGCCGCGTCTTCCGCCTGGTCCTTCTTGCCCGTGAGAAATGAAAACATGCCCATGCCTTACCCTAGCAGTTGACGGACGCGATCAAGCGCCACCACCAGCGCGTCGATTTCGTCCGTCGTGTTATACATCGCCAGCGACGCGCGAGCCGTCGCCGGAATCCCGAAGCGGTCCATCACGGGCTGCGCGCAGTGATGCCCGGTGCGAATCGCGACACCCTCGCGGTCCACGATGGTGCCGATGTCGTGTGGGTGCAGGTCGTCCATGACGAACGACACGACACTCGCCTTGCGCCGTGCGGTGCCGATGATCGTCAGGCCCGGCACGGCGGAGAGCCGAGCGGTGGCGTACGCGAGCAGCGCGGATTCGTGCGCGCCGATGGCATCAAAGCCGATGCCGCGGACAAACTCGATGGCGGCGCCCAGGCCGATAGCATCCGCAATGTTCGGCGTGCCGGCTTCGAATTTGTACGGCAGCTCGTTCCACTCGCTCTTCTCGAAGGTGACGGAGCTAATCATGTCGCCGCCGCCCAAAAACGGCGGGCAGGCCTGAAGGAGCGACTCGCGGCCATACAACACGCCGATGCCCGTGGGGCCGTACACCTTGTGGCCGGTGAACACGTAGAAGTCGGGGTCCAGCGCCTGCACGTCCACGGCCATGTGGTACGCCGCCTGCGATCCGTCAATCAGCACCGTGGCGCCCACCCGCCTGGCCGCCGCGATCATGTCCTCAACCGGATTGATCGTGCCGAGTGCGTTGGAGAGATGCACGACGGCCAGCATCTTCGTGCGAGGTGTCAGGAGCTTCGCAAACTCTTCCAGGATCACGTCGCCGCGATCGTCGATCGGCGCCACCTTGAGGATGGCGCCCGTCCGCGCGCAGGCCATCTGCCACGGGACAATATTTGAATGGTGCTCCATCGCGGTGATGAGCACTTCGTCGCCAGGCTTCAGTTGCCAGTCGCCCCATGCGCGAGCCACCAGGTTGATGCTCTCGGTGGCGTTGCGCGTGAAGATGATTTCCCGTTCACTTCTGGCGTTCAGGAACCGCTGCACACTGCGTCGGGCCGACTCGTAGGACGCCGTCGCCCGTTCGCTGAGGGTGTGCACGCCCCGGTGGACGTTGGCGTTGTCGCGCTCGTAGTAATGGCGCAAGGCGTCCAGCACCACCCGTGGCTTCTGGGTTGTCGCGGCATTGTCGAGATACGCGAGTGGCTTGCCGTGCACCAGCTGATGCAACGCGGGGAACTGCTCGCGCACCGCCACCACATCCAGGGATGCTGGCGTCGATGACGCGGCGGGGACGGCCTGGGGGGTCATGCCGGCAGGTGCAGCTTCTCGACCAGGACCTCTTCGAGACGGTCTCGCACGGCGTCGTGTTTGATCCCGTTGAGGACATCACTGGCAAACGCGTGAATGAGCATGTTGCGCGCATCCTGCACTCCGATGCCACGAGCGCGCAGGTAGAACAACTGGTCGGCATCGAGCTGGCCGATGGCCGCGCCATGGGTGCACTTCACATCATCCGCAAAAATTTCGAGCTGCGGCTTGGTGTTGATTGAGGCTTCGTCCGAGAGCAGGAGCGCTTTGTTGGTCTGTTTCGCGTCGGTCTTCTGGGCGTCGGGCCGCACGATGATCTTGCCGTTGAACACCGCTTTGGCGCGTCCGGTCAGGATGCCTTTGTAGACTTCGTGACTCGGGCAGTGCGGCATCGCGTGGTCGATGGTGGTGTGCGTGTCCACGAGGGTCTCGCCGTCGGCCACGTAGAGGCCGTTGAGCGTGCACTCGGCGCCGTCTCCCGCAAGTGTGGCCGTGATGTCGTTGCGCGCGATGCGCCCGCCGAACGTGATGGCCTGGGACGTAAACGTGCTGGCACGGTGCAAATGCACAAACGTGCTGGCCATGTGGAAGGCCTCGGCCGTTTCGCGCTGCACCTTGACGTGGTCCACCATCGCTCCCGGTCCCAGCAGCACCTCGGTCACGGCGGTGGTCAGCACCGGCGCGGCGCCGATTCCCGCGTAGTTCTCCACAATGGATGACTGCGACTGCTCACCAGCGACGACGAAGAGGCGCGGAGCCACAAGGCCAGGATCGGCGCCTGGTGCCGAGATGAAGAGCACATGGATGGGCTCGGTCACCACGGCCTTCGGGGCGATGTGGATGAAGACACCGCCTTCGCAGAAGGCCGTGTTCAGCAAGACAAACGGATGGTCGCTCTTGAGGCTCGGGCCTTCCAGGGGCGGCTGGTCGGTCATCGCTTCGGCCATGCCGGACACAGTGACGCCCGCCGGCAGGTTCTCGAGCGACGAGAGTTCAGAAGACAGCCGGCCATTCACCACCACGGCCTGCATGCCGAACGCGGTTTTGAAGAGGAACGGCTCGAGGTCGGCCGCGGTCACTCTTGGGCCGCCGGTGACGCGCCGGAAGCTGGTGGCGGCAATCGCGGCCACGTTCGTGAACTTCCACTCTTCGTCGCGCGTGGTCGGGAAGCCTCGCGCGATGAACCGGGCAAAGGCCGAGGACCGCGCGGTGCGGAGCCACTCGGGTCCAAAGGCCGGTGATTCGCGGAATGCCTCGAAGTCGGCCGCGTAAGTCTCGTGACGCTCGGCTACCTGCGGCATGGCTACGCCCGGGCTCCGGCCACGGCATCCACCCAGCCGTACCCCTTGTCTTCAAGCTCGAGCGCCAGTTCCTTGCCGCCCGACTTCACGATGCGGCCGCCGCTGAGCACGTGCACGAAGTCCGGCACGATGTAGTCGAGCAGGCGCTGATAGTGGGTCACCACGATGATGGCGCGATCGGGGCTGCGCAACGCGTTGACGCCATTGGCGACAATGCGGAGGGCGTCGATGTCGAGGCCGGAATCGGTCTCGTCGAGAATCGCCAGCTTCGGTTCGAGCACCGCCATCTGGAAGATCTCGTTGCGCTTTTTCTCACCGCCCGAAAATCCTTCGTTAACCGCGCGGTGCAGCATCGACTGATCCATCTCGAGGAGCTTCGCCTTTTCGCGGATCACCTGGAGGAACTCGACGGCGTCCAGTTCCTGCAGTCCGCGGTGCTTGCGCACGGCGTTGAGCGCGGCCTTGAGGAAGTAGGAGTTGTTGACGCCGGGAATTTCCACCGGATACTGGAACGCCATGAACACGCCTTCACGGGCGCGCTCCTCGGGGTCCATGTCCAGCAGGTCCTTGCCGTCGTAGGCCACCGTGCCGCCCGTGGCCTCATAGCCGGGGTGGCCGCAGAGGATACGGGCCAGCGTGCTCTTGCCCGAGCCGTTGGGCCCCATGATGGCGTGCACTTCGCCAGGGTTGACCGACAAGCTCAGGCCCTTGAGGATTTCCTTGTCCTCGACCCTGACACGCAGATCCGAAATCTCGAGCAACATACTTAACCGACGCTTCCTTCCAGGCTGATTGAGAGAAGTTTCTGGGCTTCCACGGCGAACTCCATCGGGAGCTCGCGGAAGACCTCTTTGCAGAAGCCGCTGACGATCATGTTCACGGCGTCTTCAGTGGCAATACCGCGCTGGCGGCAATAAAAAATCTGGTCTTCGCCGATTTTCGACGTTGACGCTTCGTGTTCGACCATCGCTGTGGAGTTTTTGATCTCCAGGTACGGGAACGTGTGCGCGCCGCACTTGTCGCCGATGAGCAACGAATCGCACTGCGAGTAATTACGCGCGCCATGCGCGTTCTTGCCGATCTTCACGGCGCCGCGATAGGTGTTCTGGCCGAAGCCGGCCGAGATGCCCTTCGACACAATCGTGCTGCGGGTGTTCTTCCCGAGATGGATCATCTTGGTGCCGGTGTCGGCCTGCTGGCGGTTGTTCGTGGTGGCCACCGAATAGAACTCGCCCACCGAGTTGTCGCCCTGCAGGATGCAGCTCGGGTACTTCCACGTGATCGCCGACCCCGTCTCCACCTGCGTCCAGGTGATCTTCGAATCGGTCATCGCCCGGCCGCGCTTGGTGACGAAGTTGTAGATGCCGCCCTTGCCGTCCTTGTCGCCCGGGTACCAGTTCTGGATGGTGGAGTACTTGATCGTGGCCCGATCAAGCGCGACCAATTCCACGACGGCCGCGTGCAACTGGTGTTCGTCGCGCATCGGCGCCGTGCAGCCTTCCAGATAGCTGACCTGTGAACCCTCGTCGGCAATGATCAGGGTGCGCTCGAACTGTCCCGTGTTTTTCGCGTTGATGCGGAAATACGTGGAGAGTTCCATCGGGCACTTCACGCCCTTGGGGATGTAGACGAACGACCCGTCGCTGAAGACCGCGGAGTTGAGCGTGGCAAAGAAGTTGTCGGTGTAGGGCACGACCGAACCGAGGTACTGCTTGACCAGCTCGGGGTGATCCTTCACGGCCTCGGAGAACGAGCAGAAGATCACGCCCATCTCCCCAAGCTTCGCGCGGAAGGTGGTGGCCACCGAGACGCTGTCGAACACGGCGTCCACAGCGACGTTCGCGAGCATCTTCTGCTCTTCGATCGGAATGCCCAATTTTTCGAACGTCCGGCGCACTTCAGGATCAAGTTCATCCAGGCTGGCCAGCTGCGGCTTGGCTTTGGGCGCCGAGTAATAGCTGATGCCGTAGTAGTCGATCGGCTCGATGTGCAGGTTGTGCCACGTCGGCTCGGTCATCTTCTGCCAGGCGCGGAACGACTTCAGGCGGAACTCGAGCATCCACGCCGGTTCATCCTTCTTCGCCGAAATGGCGCGAACGACGTCCTCGTTGAGGCCGGGGGGAAAGGTGTCGGATTCGAGAATGGTCTCGAAGCCGTACTTGTACTCGCGGGTCGCGAGTTGCTCGATGGTTTCTTCTTGCGTGGACATTTGTGGATCTGGGAGGCCGGGGCTTGCCCGGCGCGTGACCGGCCTCAAGGCCCGGCCTCGGTGTCACATCAGGCGACACTAAAAGACGTTCCGCAGCCGCACGTCTGTTTGGCGTTCGGGTTCTGGAACACAAAACCGCGGCTGACCAGGCTCGTGTCGTAGTCGAGCGTGGTGCCGTCGAGCAAGCGATGGCTGCGGGGGTCAACCCACACCTTCACGCCTTCGGGTCCATCGAACACAAGGTCGGCTGGCGTCGGCGCGGCTTCCCACTCAAACACATATTCGAAGCCGGAACAGCCGCCGGCCTTGATGCCGACACGCAGGCCGGTCGCGCCTTCGTGCCTGGCCAGCAGCTTGTGCATCTGCGTGGCGGCGATTGGGGTCACGGCAATCATGATCGTTTCACCATCTGCATCGGCATCACGCCGGTGGGAAGCGGCAGAGGCGCCGGCATTTCCATCGCCAGCTCGGCGACCGACGTGGCGGCCAGCGCGGCAATGATGCGGTCCTTGATGCGCCACAGCGGATCGCGGATGTTGCACTTCGAGTACTGGTCGCAGCTATGGTCTTCTTCAGAACACGCAGTGACCATTAACGGACCATCGACCGCCTGAATGACATCTGCCACCGACATGGCCGCGGCGGCACGTGCCAGGGCATATCCACCGCGAATCCCCTGCTGCGATTCAAGCAGCCGGCCTCGCACGAGCTTCTGGAGCACCTTGGCCAGCAATTCAGGCGGAATATCGTAGGTTTCTGCCAATTCCCTCGCCGAAACCGCTCCCCGATCGGCATTGGCGGCCAGGTGTCTCACCGCCAGAAGCGCGTAGTCAGTTTTTTTTGAGAGCCGTAGCATTGCGGGGCCTTTTTGCTGCGAGGCCGGATATGTCCGACCGAACTAGTCCATCTTAGAAGTACCGGCGGGTTGTTGCAAGCCGGCGAGGGTCGCCACTACGAATACCCCGCCATTCGCCACGCGTGAATGCCCCCGGCCAGATTGACCGCCTCAAAGCCCTTCTGTCTGAGGGCAGCGGTCACCCGGGCGCTGCGGGCCCCGGACTGACACTGCACCACCACCGTCCGGTCTCTTGGCAGGGCGTCAAGTTGCTGCATGACCGCGCCCATGGGAATGAGGACGGCGCCTTCGATGTGGGCCGACGCGTGTTCGAACGGCTCCCGCACGTCCAGCAACATGTGCGGGTGACCCGACTCGCGCCACTGATGCAGTTCGTCAACAGTCATTTCGTCTTTCATTTCAGCGGTCTCCGATGGTCCACACACCTGATCGTAAGCGACAAGCGTGCCGATTGTTGGCGCATCGCCGCACACCGGACATTCCGGGTCGCGCGGCAGGGTGATGGTGCGGAATGTCATGCGCAGCGCGTCGCATAGCAGCAGGCGTCCGGCCAGCGACTCACCCATGCCGGTGACGAGTTTGATGGCCTCAGTGGCCTGCACAGTGCCAATGATGCCCGGCAGGACGCCCAGCACCCCTGCTTCGGCGCAATTCGGAATCAGGCCGTCCGGGGGCGGCTCGGGGTGCAGACAGCGGTAACAGGGCCCGCCCGGGGCCGCGAACACGGCGGCTTGTCCTTCGAACCTGAAGACGCTGCCGTAGACGTTTGGCGTGCCGCTCATCACGCACGCGTCGTTGACCAGGTACCGGGTCGGAAAATTGTCTGTGCCGTCCAGCACCACATCGTACGCGTCCACCAGCGCGCGGGCGTTCGAGACGCCAAACGGAACTTCGTGTTGTTCAAGGACGACATCCGGGGTTGACCGAACGGATCTTCGCGGCCGCTGATGCGAGCTTGGAGCGGCCGATGTCCCCAGTGCCATGAATAATCTGCCGGTGCAGGTTGGACTCGTCAACCACATCGAAGTCCACCAGGCCGAGCGTGCCGACACCCGCCGCAGCCAGGTACAACGCGGCCGGTGACCCCAGCCCACCCAGGCCAACGATGAGGACTCGCGCATCGAGCAATCGCTGCTGCCCCTGCCGCCCGAGTTCCGGCAGCAACAGGTGTCGCGCATACCGAACCGCGTCAGGCGAGGACATTCAATGATTCTAGATGCGGGATGGTAGGGGGACGGGTGTGTTTTCCACAGAAACCCGCGAAATGGGGACAGGTCTCGCGACCAAACGACCTCAGAGGTCGGTTTCCTCTGGTCTCTTGAAACCGACCTCTGAGGTCGTTTGGTCGCGAGACCTGTCCCCATTTCGCGGGTTTCTGTGGAAATCACACCCGTCCCCTTACCTTCCTCAATATGGACATCATCGGGCACCAGCCGGTGAGGGCTGATTGGAACAGGTTCGCGCCGACGAACAGGGTGAACCAGAAGAAGCGGGCGTCCACATACATGCCGAGCAGGACGCTCGCCATCACGAACGCACCGGCAATCAATCGCAACATCGCTTCAATCGTCATCAACTACTCCTGCTGAGAGGCTACGCCTCGGGAACGAACAACACCGGCCCCACGCCGGATCGAATCAACGGCTCGCCAACGGTGGTACGCCACACGCGGTCATGCACGCGGGGCTCTGCCACCACCACCATCGAGACATCGGCAAACATGTCGGACGCCGGCACCGTATCGTGGCGACGATCGGTGGCTGTCGCACCCAACGCCACCGCCAGCTTCCGGGCCAGCTCCCAGGCCGCATCCCCTCGCAGTCCGGGCGCGGCATACACGGCGAGTCGTGCGAGCGCCGGCGAATCGCCACCATGCACCACCAGCACCGGCACGGCGGTGTCACGCAGCACGCGCTCGGCCACTGAACCCAACCACCACAATCGTGGACCCGTGCGCCCGTGCGTGCCCATCACGATCAGGTCGGCACCGTCGGCGTGGCGCTCGATGGCCTCCACAGGGGGACGCATCTCAATGACGGCGGTAAATGGGGCGCGCGTGTGTTTTCTGCCGAAGACCTCAAGAAATCTCTGAGCCTGCGCCTGACGATGCCGGCGCTCCGCCGCCATCGTCTCAATCTGCTCCTTGGTGAAATACACCGGCGCTTCAAGCGCCTCCGCGTGCAGCAACACCAGTTGTGCGCCGCAGCCCTGCGCCATGGCCCCGGCCGGTGATTTGCCGCCGACGACGCCTCACCGAAGTCGACGGGCACAAGAATCTGTTTCAGCGTCGCAGTCATGCCGGCACCCCTTCTTCAATCGCCGGCGCATTCGCCGCACCCCCGGCGATTCGCCATCGCGAAGTACACCACCGGCACCGTCATCCGCGAAAGCAGCAG
>JADJUS010000020.1 GCA_016716905.1 Acidobacteriota bacterium
TTATAAATGGTAAGCTGGTGCATATGTATCCTCACGCCATACTAATTTTATCTCTTTGGCTGTTAAGCTTAATTTAATAAACTCTTCGGTTAATTCTGAAAAAGGTTTTTCATCTAAAATTATATGAGTATAAGGTACACGCTCAAATACCATTTCTGGTATGTCTTTAAATAGTAATATGCTGCATAGAAATTTTAACAAAGAATCTCTATTTTTTGCTTCAAAATTAATATCTACTACTGTAAAACCTATGCTGTGTTGTAAAGTGAAACCTAGTAAATCAGAATCACCGTATATAGGTGTAGTATTGGGGCCAAATGGTAAATTTTTTTTACCAAGTTTGCTTAAAGATGGTCCTAATTTTGTTTTATAAACTCTACTTACTGGCGCTAATGTAATTTGTATATCTTCCTGATTTTGTTTACGTTCTAAGTTTTCTTCTACGTAGCCTATCGGTCCTTTTTCCTGAGCATATTTTAACACTAAAGAATTAACTGTTTGTAAATACTGTTTTTGTCGTTTAAAAAATTTTCTTTCTTTTCTTTTCATGTCAATTTGATCATTATCTAAACCTGCGTATTCTTTTTCTTCATCAAAATCATCATCTATATCTTCATCGCTATCTGTTGTTTTTTCTTCTCATTCTTGAGATTCTAAAAAAGCATCGTTTAGAGCTTCTATTTTGAATCTACTTGTTGTAAGTATATTAGGTAAAAGATCTAATTGTTTTTCTTTACTCTCACCTTCTATAGGAGGGTGTTTATATAAACTCATATCGTATAAATCTTCTCTTTCATACTGTGTTTCTACGTTATCAACATCTTCAGCTTTGTTATCATCAGGATCGTATAAAAAGAGGGGGTTTACATTTGCAGGATCATTACTTCTTGCATTAGGTCCCTCTACAAAAGTAAATAAATAGTGTGTAGGGTTATGAAGTTCATTATGTATTAACGTTATATAATTAGCATTTTTCATTAAAGGGTATATTCTTTCAAAATCATACTCATCAATATCTGTAAAAGTTATATCATGAATTCTTATTGCTTTATATAAATATAAATTTACAAGACTTGGAGTTTCTCTGGGACAAAACATTTCATAAACAAATTTTAAAAAGTAATTTAACAACTCCTTATCATTTACTATAAGATGTGTTTTACTATAAGAGTGTATTAAATCAAAACCTGGGTAATTAATAATTTTGCCTGTAAAGACATCAGTATTTACTACTAGTTTTTCTTTTGGTCTTTTTAATTTAAATCTTCTGAATAGTTTTTTTTCAACCAGGTCTCTTTTTATGATATCATAGTTGTTGCTGTTGATTGTGGGGAATATTCTAGTCCCTGCATTTGGTTTTATTTTTTCATCATACACCGCGTCATTGTGTAATTTTTCCCCGAAATCTAAATCTGCTACTTCAGGTTTTCTGATTAAATTATAACTTTTATCTTTAATACTTAGTAACGATTTTTTTGCTTCTTCTATCACATTGCTATCATTCGTGAATAAAAATTCGTATTGTAACTGCATTTCTTCTTCATTTTGTATTAGAGTTATATCTCGCGCTAACATCAATTCTTGAAAAACTTCAATATTTAATTTATAATATTTTTTTGTATCTAATATAAGTCCAACATATAAAACTTTTTTAATAAAAAAATCATTTGTATGAGGAAAAAAGGCTTCAAAAACAAATTTATAAACATAGTTCATTTTACTGCGTTCAAAAACTATAATATCTGACTTTCCTGATTCATGAGACACAGCAAATCCTGGTAATTCATTAATAGTTTTTGCATTTTCACTAAGACGAGCAACAAGTTGTTCTGTAGGTAATTTTAACCTCAATTGGTGAAACATCATATTTTCCGTATTTTTTCTTAAGACTTTTGCTCTGTTTACATTAAAATTATATAATCTATCGCTTTGTAACAAGAAATTATTTATTAACTTTAGCAATTCAACCTCAAGGACTTAATTCCGGTTGTTTTGCTTTAGTACGACCACCGTTTGGATGGTCAACTGGGTTCTTTGCAACACCCCGGACTGTAATTTTTTTTTTATTTTTTTGTGTGTAACCCCACCCACCCTCAACAAACTTATTAAAAAAATGATTTTTTGTGCCGGCAAACACACAGTATGCGTATAGAGGTAGCAATTTAAGTTTTTTAGACGGCATTTCAACATAACAAAGTTTAGTTTTTTTTAATAACTTTCTTTTAAAAGCATTTGATCCAGAGCTTTTTGCATAACTCATCTTATTGTTATTGTTATTAAATACATAACTTATAGTACTGTTTAGTGGTATATAAATAAGAGGTAGTAATTGATTAATAAATGAATACTTTAATAACATTAAATGTTTTATATCATATAGCTTAAAACCTGGAAACATATACTCTGTAAATAAAAAAAATTGAAGTTGATTAAACATGTTTCGACCATAGGCAAATTCTTTTATTGGATTTTTTTGATAACCAAAATTTTCTATAATATAACTAAACAATAAAAGTTTTATATTATAGTATTTATAAGAATACGTTTTATATAACTTTACTTGTCTGTGTATTAATTTTGTTTTTATTTTTTTATTTTTTTTGATAAAAGTGTGTCGATAAAAAAAAAATTTTTTTTTATATAAAAATTTTAGATATTTTTTTCATCTTTGTTTTGGTGTATTGGGTAGCGTTTTTATTAGTAACAATTAAACTAGCGTATAGTAAAGGCTCTATTTTTATAACCTTTACGAAGTGCTCCACCTACTCTTTTACTTTTTGCACTTTTTATTCTTCTTCTAATTCTAAATCTTTTATATTTTAATCTGTTTATAATAATTGCATGTAAACTTATCAATAAATTTAAAAATTAGTTATAATTATCTTTTGTAAATTTAAAACACCAAAAAATAAAGCTTCTGCCGTTGGTGGACAACCTGGAACATAAATATCTACTGGTATAATTTTATTACAACCTTTTACTACTGTATTTGAATAGTGATAATAACCACCACCGTTAGCACAACTCCCCATAGATAAAACTCACTTAGGGTTATTTACCTGTTCATATATTCTTCTTAAAGCTGGTGCCATTTTATAGGTAAGAGTTCCTGCTACAATTATAAGGTCTGCATGTCTAGGTGAAGCTCTAAAAAAAATTCCAAATCTATCAAAGTCGTATCTACTAACAGCAGCATGCATCATTTCGACTGCACAGCATGCTAATCCGAATGTTAAGGGATAAAACGAGCCGTGTCTAGCTCAGTTAACTAAACTATTTACTTTACTTTTAAAAATATTTAACTGTACCAATTTAATTTTTACTTATAATTTTTAACACACTTCTTTTTATTCTTCTTTTTGATAAATATCTAGGTATATAACTTTGTTTATGTACTAAATAAAAAATATTTGGTTGTATAAGTTTACAAAATTTTTTAAAAAAATCATATTGTTTTTTATTAAAGTTTTTTATACTAAATAAATAAATATTTTTTAATAAATCTAAATTATTTACTTTAAAATTTAAAGTTATTATAGGTAATGCACCGTCGTCTCTTTTTAAAAATTTTGATTTACTTTTAGTTAAGCTGCTTAATATTTTTCCTGTACTGGTATTTATAATTTTATTATTTTTTAAATCTCAAAAAGAAAAAATATATTGTCTCTGTGGTAATTTTAAGAAAAAACAAGTTGTATATATTTTAGTAAAATCTACTAATAAATCCTCAAAATTATTTGTTATTTTTTTATAAAAAAAAAGTAATTCGTATATTGTTTTTTTTGTTTGTTTTCGTTGATGATAACTAAGTCTATAATTTGATTTTCAGTATTTTCGTTTTAGGTATTTTTTTAGTAACAAGAAAAATATTAATGTAATTTTGAAATGTGCTGAGATATTTTACCAAATCGTCTTATTACAAATTGTTTTTTTAATCGTAAACCTCTCAAAGTATAGCAATTCATAAACCTTATATAAGGTAAAAATCTAGAAAAATATAAAAAATCTTTTAACGTATAAGTAAAAACAACGTGATTTTGTCTTTTTCTTTTAAAACACTGTCAGTTTTTAAAAAGTTTTAGTCTTGTTCAGTGTGAATATCCAAAATTAAAGGTAAATTTATTATTATTTTTAAAATTTCTAATTCTATAACTTTTTCCTTTAAAAACAATTCTTCCTCATTTAATAAAAAAATTATTATAAAAATAATTTTCAGAAACTGTTTTGTAGATTTTTTTAGTATTTTTTACATAGGTTCCTTGTAAATTGTAATTATCTCAAACACGGTCATCAGGTAATGCTATATAAACTTCAGCATTTTTTATAATAATTTTAGCTATTTTTGTTTTTTTTATTTTTTTTAAATCTAAAATTTGATTAAAATAATTAAAAAAAGAATTTCTTTGTAACATTTTATTTTTTTTGATACCCGCCCATAATTAAACGGTCAGCTCCTTTGACTAAATAAAATCTAGATACGTTAGTTTTTTGTAAAGGAACTGAAAAACTATAACTTAAAAAACATTGTAACTTATTTTGTGATCTATAAAACTTTTGATTACTATTTACGAAATTTTTTCTAACAAAAAAGGAAAGTCTTTGTTTAGGTTTTAAAAAATAATTTTTTCCAAAACTTTTTGTTAACTTTCTATCTAATATTTCTTGAGTTCAATGATAATACCTGATGTACTTAAAATCTAAATGTTTTTTTCTGCGTATCATTTAATATATGTTTATTTTTTTCTGTAAACTCTTCTTCTTAATTTTTTACCTAATTTTTTGTTAACTTCGTCTTTTAATGTTATTTTTGGAAATCCTTTCGGTTTTTTTGGTAAATATATAAATCTTGTAAAAAACAAAGGAACCCCAATAGTACATACTTTAGTTAATTTTTTAGCTTTACTAATTTTTGCAGCTTTTCCTATTCTAGTGTAACCATTAGTTTGACAACCTGCTAAAAGAACAGGATTAAAAATTCCTGCTTTTTGGCCTCGAATTATCATAAGTAAAGAAAAATAGTATGCCTGATATCACTCCTCAAATCAATTATAAAATCACAATCTATTATTATATTCGGCTTTAACTAAAGTTGGGTATATATCTCTTTTTTTTTGACCAAACATTTTGTAAAATTGATTTATTCTAAACTTTAATAGTAATTTATTTTTTTTACAAGTATTAGCGTTAGTGTGCGTAGTATTACCGCCTTGAGGATAACCTCGTATGTGTCTTCACATTAAAGTTAAATGAATCATGTCTTTTAAAACACAGTTTGCTACTTCGCGAGTTTCTTTTATAGTAAAAAAAACTGAGAAAAAAAAATATTGTAAAAATTTATAACGTAATATAAAAAAAGTAAAGGTATTTTTTTTTCTTGTTTCCGTAAAACTATTTAAAACTTCTCGAGTATTAGAGATCTTTATTGTTTTTTTGTAAGAAAACTGTTTTTTTATTTGTAACAAATAATTAAATAAATCATCCACCGAAAATACATAATGAATATACTACTGAAAAACAGTAAAGATGAAAATATTCTCCTAAATAAAATAAAGCAAAATAGAAACCACCATACTCAGTAGTGTATCCTGCTATTAACTCAGATTCTGCTTCAGCTAAATCAAAAGGTATTCTACCAGTTTCAAGTAAAAAAGTAATAAACAATATAGGAAGTACAGGTAAAAAAATAAAAAAATTTCATTTACCCTCAGATTGTAAAGAAACAATTTGAGTAAAAGAAAGAGATTCTGAAATTATAACCAACGATACTATAAAAAAGTTAAGTAATAACTCTAGGTTTAATAAAATAACAACTACACGCGCTGAAGCTAAAACACTATATTTATTTTTTGATACAAAACCAACTAAAATTAATAAGTAAGAAAAAAATGTTGAAATAATTCCCATTATAAATAAATTATATTCAATTTCACAAATATTTAAATTTAAACCTCAAGATAAATTTATTCAAAATAAATAACTTGTTATCAAAACTAATGCGGGGATAGTAATAAACAAAAACTTATTTACTTTATTAATTACAACAATTTGTTTAAATATTAATTTTAACGCGTCTGCTATGAACTGTAATCTACCCCTATAGCCAACATAATTAGGTCCGACACGTCTTTGTATTAAAGAAAGTAATTTTCGTTCCATTAAGGTTACAGTTGCTATAGTTATTGTTAATATAAGGAATAATAATACAGATTTTATAAAAGATATTAAAAAAATAAAAAAGTAGTTAAACATTGTGTGGTAAAAATTAAATGTTAACAGCATATTATTGAAACTCATATCGTCAATTTTGCAAACCAATAACACTACTTTTTAGTAGTTCATATTTTAAATTATAATTAAACTTAGGTACTTTATCAATTATAGCTACTATGTTTAAAGTAGGATCGTAAGCTATAAAGTTTTTAACAATTGTAGTTTTAAAAAGTATTTTTTTATAAATTTTAGGAATTTTTTTATTTTGTTTTTTTTTTTTCTTAAAAAATCTATAGGTAACATTTTTTAATTTTTTTATATGTTGTTTATAGTTTCTTGTTTTTAATCCTAAGGCAAAGCATTTTCCAAAAGGCAACTCTAGAATATCTCCTTGTTTAAGAGTTGCGTTTTTATAAATAAAGGATCCATTAAGTACTATTAAGTTTTTATTAATAATT
Source organism: Acidobacteriota bacterium (assembly GCA_016716905.1). Classification (NCBI taxonomy): domain Bacteria; kingdom Pseudomonadati; phylum Acidobacteriota; species Acidobacteriota bacterium. Next base: position 6,669 of record JADJUS010000020.1, read on the forward strand.
AACAAAAGTTGTTTTCATGTTGAGGAATAATTATAAATAGAAAACAGTAAAAAAATTAAAAAAGTTACTGCACTATTTTTTTTTAAAAAAAACATACAACTTGCAAGTAGTTTATTATATCTATATTTATTTAGTTGACCTTTTGTAGAAAAATTTCAATGTATTACTCTAGCTTTATGCATTTTTCAAGCTAATTTTTTATGCATATTCATTAAAAAAACTTTTCTTTTTCTAAAAAATTTATATTTTAAAAATGTAGTGACGTGAGGGTTATGTTTTACTAAAAATGAAAATAAACGTTTTACTAGTACTTTCTTAACAATAAACTGTCTTTGTTTCATTGTAAAAGCTTTATAAGGGGTTTTTATAAAAGAACTTCTAAATCAAGAATAACGTTTTCCCTTTATAAGTAATTTTACAATCCCTCTTCTTTTTAAAAATAATTTTACAAAATTAAGCTTTTGATTAAAAGTTTTTAAAATTTTTTTTTTCTTTCTTTTTCGTCTAAATAAAGTGTTTGTGGCAACTATATTAAAAATATTTATGTTACTGATAAACAGCCTATATTTTAAATTAAATATGTATCTTTTTTTTTTTACTTTTTTATTAACTGTAACCTTTTTAAGTTTTTTATTTTTTACTATCATAACTATATTTATGTACAGAGTAACTTGATAAAAATTAAGATAAATAAAGTTTGGTTTAAATTTTATAATGTGTAAATATAAAATTATTAATTTTAATATTGTTGGGTTTAAACTATTAAATCAATTTTTTTGTAGCAATGTATCAGTTATCTATCAACTTCTCCAAAAACAATATCAATAGTTCCGATTAAAGCAGCTAAATCTCCTAAGTAGTGACCTCTTACAAGTTTTGGTAATGCTTGTAAGTTGAAATAACTGGGGGATCTTATCTTACACTTTAAAGGTTTTTCTGTATCATCAGAAACTAAAATTACACCAAACTCACCTTTAGGTGATTCAATATAACAAAGTGTATTATTACTCTTTACACTGAAACCTGTATGTCATAATATAAAATGTTTAATAAGATCTTCCATAGATGTATATTGATTATCCTTTTTTGTATTTTTTTTAAAAATAGATTTATAAATATTTGGAGCATACTTTAAAGTTTTACTTTCTGTATATTTATTTAAAAGTTTTGTGCTAACGTTATTTATAATAGTTAAACTTTCTCCCATCTCTAACATTCTAATTAGATAACGATCATAAGAATCTCCATTAGATCCACAATAAGATTTGAAATACAGTTGATTATAGCCAGAATAAGAGTTATACTTTGCCAATCTTAAATCTCTTTTGATACCAACACTTCTTGACATAACACCGGTTAGACTATAATTTCGACAATCCTCATAAGTCAACACCCCAATATTTAACAATCTTTGTTTTCATATTTTATTGTGTGTTAAAACAGTATGCATTTCATTAAGAGTTACATAACAATTTTGAACAAATAATAAAATATCTACTAACATTTGTTTACTAATAGAAAAGTTAAATTGATTATAAGGTCTGTGAAATGCGGCGTGCATTCGTGCACCACTTACCTGTTCATAAAATTCCATAAGTCTTTCGCGTTCCTCAAATGCTCAAAAAATAACTGACATACTTCCTATATCTAATGCGTGACAAGCGATAGCTAACATATGATTTAATATTCTTGTTAATTCATCAAATAATATTCTTACTAAGTTAGTTGTAGTATCAACATTTTTTATGTTCAATAATTTTTCAATAGCTAAACAATACGCATGTTCTTGAGACATCATGGATACGTAGTCTAATCTATCAAAATACGGTATTGATTTAATATAATGCTTAGTAGTGATTAACTGTTCAGTACCTCTGTGTAACAAACCAATGTGTATGTCCATTCGTTGGATAATTTCTGAATTTAATTGCAATACTAGTCTTAACACACCATGAGCTGCTGGGTGTTGTGGCCCAAAATTTATTATTAAAGTTTTTTTTTTTATTGTTTTAGATTTTACAGAATTTCAGGAGTAGAATAAACTTCGATTCATAAATGATTAAACTTCTTAAATCTTATAAACTTTTTGCAAGTGTATTTTTTTGAGGACATATGTTTTCTTTTGCTAACATTTTAAAGTTTAATAATTTACCCAAGTAGTAATTGGCCCTTTTGTTAAAGCGAGCGATTAAAGATGCTAATAATATAGTTGCCTTTTTTTCTAATTTTGATTCAAATAGCAAAAAAAAAAAATAAGTTACACCTAACATAGTAACAAAGTGACCTACAGTTGACATACTTTGTCATCCCATGTAAATAGCCGGAAAATCATGTAAACGTCTAGGTAAACCTGAAAAACTAACTCAAAACATAGGAATAAAAGCTAATCAATGACCCCCTGTATATAAAAATATGTGAGCGTGTGCAAAATTTCTTGAATATTTTGTTTGAAAAAAAATTGGAAAATAAAAGTATAAACCAACAAATATAGACATAACAACCGCTCCTGATAACATTAAATGAAAATGAGCAACTACATAAAGAGTATCGTGCATAGAAATATTTAAACTTACGTGAGATAGTCACATACCGGTAAATCCAGCTACTAAAAAAAAGAAAATAAAAGACAACACAGAAGAAAATACTATTTCATTTCTTAAAAAACCATTAATTAGTGTAAATGTTCAGTTTACAACTTTAATAGTTGCGGGCATAGAAATCATAATAGTAATAGTACTGTATAAAGCTCTACTACGGTGATCTAATCCGATTAAATACATATGATGTCCTCAAACAACAAAACCCATATAATTCATTATGTAAATAGCTCAAATTAAGTGATGTTTCGAAGCTAATCTTCTAAAATTTATTGAAGGTAAAACTGAATTTACAATACCAAAAGCAGGTATAACTAAAACATAAACTTCAGGGTGTCCAAAAAATCAAAATAAATGATGAAAAAATATAGGGTCTCCCCCGTAAGCAAAATCGAAAAAGGATGTCTTTCAATGTCTATCTAAAACCATCATTAACATAGCAGATCCTAAAACTGGTGTAATAACGGCTAAAGCTCTTAACATTAATAAAATAGTTATACTAACGAAAGGTAATAAAATTCTTCTATTTCTTAAACCAGGAATAGCTAAAGTTCTTCTTGTCGATAATAGATTTACTAAGGAAATTGTTGTACTAATACCAGCGTAGTAAACACCTAAAATTAACATATCTTGAATTCCTACTCCTGTGTATTTAATTTTAGAAGAAAATGGGGTGATAAAAGTTCAACCAGCTACAGTCTGGGCTGCATTTGTACACTTTACTATATGTCTTTTTTGACGTTTAACAGTTTTCGCATTTTGAACTAAAAATCAAAATGTTTCTGGTATAAAATTTACATATTTTCAAAAAAATAATTTTCAAGGACTATTTTCAATTGTTGGTAAGTTTGTTAAAGTAAAATGATTTTCTGTAAGTTTTTTTATAGTTTCTTCATCGTATTTACTTTTATCTCTGTTACCCTCCTTAAAAAAACCACCTGTAGATTTTGTGATTGGTAACCTAGTAGTTTCATCTCAAAAGTAAGCACTAACGTGAGAGTTAGTGTCCTTCATTTTAAAATAATTTTCTACTTTTTCATTATTTGTCCAATAAACGTTTCTCATGAAACCGATTTTAGCTATTAATAGATAACCACAGGGCTGAATTCAAAAACCTAAACTATTTAACCTTGGAAAAGCTACGTCCTTACTACCAACATGGTATGGTAACAAAAAATTAGCAAACCCCCCAAAAAATACAGGAACAACAACAAAAAAAATCATAATTAAAGCATGTGCTGTAATTACCTGTAAATATTTTAGAGAATCTCCACCAAAAAATGGACTACCGGGGTACGCCATTTCTAGTCTGATGGCGGATGCTAATAAAGCTCCGGACATGCTTGTTACTAACGCAAAGTAAAAATAATTTAAACCCAACTTCTTATGGTTTATTGTATATAAATATTTTTTAATCAGTTGTTTAACAACCAATAAGTTTTTATAACTTTTTTGTAACAGTATATTAAAAACCTAATAAACCTACAAAAGCTTCAGTAAAATCATTTAAAAATCAATTATTAGAATCTGTAAAAAATCAATAATATATAACATCATAATATCTTCTAATTAATCATTTTAATCATTGTACACAAAATAAAAGATTTAAAAGCATTAAAATGATACAATTTTGAATTACAAATCCAAATAAAGAATAGTAAACTCTTCTACGCTCATAAGATTTATACAACAAAAACAATCAAGAAAAAAATATAAATACAAAATGTCAATACTTAGCAATTAAAGCTAACATTAAATATTGTGTTTTTACTCTTATCTTAGGATTTTCTGTTTCTAAAACTCAAGTTTTAATATCCTCTGCGTACTCTCAAGTTATTTCAAAAAAAGTATTAACCAAATAATAAAATTGATAACTTTCTAACAAAAAGATGTAAATCATTAAAACACTATTGATTAAAAGATGTGTTAGTTGTTGTTTAAATGAAAAATTTGATATATTTAATAATAAATAATAACTATAAAAAATTACAAATATTAAAAGTATAATAGAAAAATAAAAAGTAGTTAAGTTTGGTAAAAATGTTTGATTAAAATTAGATTCATCATACATATATAAAGGTTCTTGTGAGCTATTTAAGTAATAATAAAAAAATAAAGTAAATAAGAAACCCTCTACTAATCAAAAATATGCGTTAGTTCTTTTTCAGAATCTTTGAATAGCTCCTGTAAACTTACCGTTTTTATATCTTTTAACAAAAAAATTAAAACCACTCATCAATCATAAAAAAAAAAAACCTAATACACCTCAAATTCCCATATTAGTATATATTTCAATTTTAAAAAAATTAATTAATAAAAAAATCATTAATAAACTTACTAAACCGGGTAACACAACACTTCGAATTGCATTATATACCTTTAGTAACGCTAAATACAAAATTGAATTATCAGGTACTCATATTATTTTTGAGTTAACAGAAATTATATGATATTTTAACAAGAAATCTTCTATACCGCGGAAGTGTTTAATATAAATTATAGAAAGTCCATAAGATAAACATTGATGTTTTAAAATTAAATATCTTTTAAAATTTTTAAAATCTCGTAAAATTCTATTTATTGATCTTTTAACACCTAAAGAAATAAATCGTGAATCAATAGCTATTAACCATAGTGTTAAGTTAAAACTAGCAACAGCAAAACGTAACATTTTCAAATATCATTTAATTCATTGAGAAGTTGATAACTTACCATTAGTACCATATGCTTTTACATAGTCTATAAACAATAAATTATAAAAACCTTTTAATAATAAAGGTCTGTTTATGTTAGTTCTACTACAAAATTCTCTATAATAATTAGTAAGCATAAAATCACCGTATGTTTTATATAGTGTATGACCCGCTACTAGCATATACTTGTATCGATATAAAACAAATAAAGTTTGTTTTGCTGAGTATTTACCAAATCTACCAAAAAATCTATATAATAATACAAAAATATTAGGGCTGTTATATCTAATTTTTGCAATAGGGTATATCACACCTAGTTTAAATAAAGGTTTAAAAGATAATAAATAGTTTAAAATTGTTTTTTCATAAAAATAATTATTTTTTGTAATATTTTTTAATTTATTTATCATATTTTGTAAACTAAACAATATTATTAATAAGTATATTTAATTTGTAAAAGTCTATTACTAGTTGCAGATCAAACTACAACTAATCATTTTTTTAAGTAATTATTAACTTTATTATCATAATATGTGTGATGTATTTTTATATCAAAAATATATACTATAATACCTAAAGATAAGCCTAATAAGAATAAAACAGTAAGTACGTAAATAAAGGGGTTGTATTGACTAACATATGAGTATAATAAATTATAATAATAATACAAAAATGGTATTTTTTTTAACAAACTAGAGAAACAGGAATCGAACCTATGACATCAGTTTTGAAGACTGAAGTTTTACCACTAAACTATTCTCCATAATTTATATTAAAGAATTAAGGATACTAATTTTAAATAGTTAGTTTTTACATTTTTTGTTTTAAAAAATTTATTAATGAAAAATAAAAAAACTACGTTGTTATTTGTGTTTACATAATTATGTTTGTTATTAAAATAATCAACATACAGTACTGTAATATCAATCATAAATCAAACAAAAATACTTGCAATTCATATATAAAAAAAAATGCAATTTTCAACTAATAAAGTCAAAAAAAAAAAAATATTACTAAAAAAATCATAAAATGTTAAACTAACCATAAAGCGTTCCTCTGTTTATTCCACCCACAGATTCTTCTACGGGTACCTTGTGTCAACTTAACTCAAATCACCTATAACCTAGTCAGAAGTTCCAATCATTGTTTCAATAGTAATAAACAATTATAGTTGTTGTTTACTATCAAATTTTTTTTAATGTAAGACTCTAGTGTGGTACCCAAGTCTCAAAACTTTTTAGTTTGTACCCACAATTTCTTGTGAACGCTGCATACAATGCTATTAAAATAATTGGAAAAATGGTAAAAGGGTTATACGACTTTACTAGACTATAAACTCTTCGAGTGTGATGGGCGGTGTGTGCAGGACTAATTTATTAATTCATCGTAACATACTCATTTACGACTACTAATGATTTCAACTTTACCGCTTCAAGTTTCAGAAACGATTCCGTACTAGGATAATTTTTGGAGATCACTTCAGATTGCTCTTTTGTTACTCTTTGTTTTTATCTTTGTAACACGTGTGTTGCCCAGTTTACTAAGACCGTGAGGACTTGACTTCAGCTACAAAATAATGTATGCATACGTATATAGAATCCTGAACAGTAAAACTTACTTAAAAGTTTTATGACTCTGGCCATTCATCTATAAATATATGCAACCATTCTACATGTTTAAAAAAGACAATGCTATAACTACTAGTAAAGTGTTTTAGGGGTAAAACACCTCATACTGTCTTTCACAACAGTAATTACTACAAGTGGTAATAAAAGTATTTATAATGCATTGTAGGTTGCGTTCGTTTAGAAGACTTAACTTTACATTTCAAAACACGAACTGACGACAGCCATGCAATACCTATATAAATTATATTTATACTAATATAAACTCTAATTTAATTACAAACTGGTAAGATTCTACGTGGATTATCGCATTAAACCACATGTTCCACCATTCATTTTAATCCCCGCCAATTCTGTTAACTTTGAGTCTTGCGACTATACTCACCAGGCGGACTGTTTAGCGTTAACTTTTAACAATCATAGTTTACAGTAAGGGTTACCAGGGTCTCTAATCCTGCTCATGATCCCTACTTTCATACCTCAACGTCAGAAAATACAAGAAAAGCGCATTAACCAATGGCAAACATTCTTAGGTCTTTACATTTTATCGTTATCTAAGAAAATTTCTCTTCTCTGTATTTACTCTAGGGTTTTTATTAAGATTTTCCATCTTTTATGAATCTAGTAAACCTTTTACTAACCCCGTCTACGTATCCTTTACGCCCAATCATGCCGAATAATGCTAGTCACTCAGGTATTACCGCGGCTGCTGGCACCTGTATTTGCCATGACTTCTTTTTATGTTTAACCTCAAATGCTCACATACGTATAGGTTTTACGACTCGCGTCTTCTTCACCTCCGCTAAATCGATAGGTCATGCTTTCGCACATTGCCTAATATTCTTCACTGCTGCCACAGGGCGGGGTTGTTTCCATACCCCATGTGGTTGATCCTTCTCTCAAATCAACTAGAGATCGCAGGCTCGATGTCTCGAATACCTAATCCCCTACGCACCGGCCTAATATACATTTATATTTATTCAAATAAAATTTCACTAAAATAAGTTACAAAGTTTTACTTTTTATATTATTGCCGTTTACATATATACTCACCTCGACGCTAGTAGTAAAATCTTACTATAAATAGTACTAATTATACTCCTTAACTTGCATGTGTTAGACGTTTAGCTAGCATTAACTCCAAGCCAAGATCACACCTATAATAATAAATTCTCAACCTTTAATTATCAGTTATATCTAAATTTAATTTCGTTTTTATCTATTTTTTTTTCACCATAAATAATACCTACTCTGTGTAAACGTTTTACACCTCTTCTTTGTCATCATACTAAAAATTGCTCAAATGGTAATGCACATAGTCTAATAGGCATGTGATGGTGATATCTTCCACAAATTTCTGCGCATTGTCCATAATAAAAACCTACATTATCAATATAAAAAGTATGATGAGTTGATCTTCCAGGAACACAATCTAATTTTAATCCTAAGCCTGGAATAAATCAAGAATGAACAACATCGTATGAGTTGGTAATAACAGTTATATTAACGTGAGCTGGTAAAACAAGTGTTCTTTTTGTTCTTAAAAGTCTTCTTGCTAAGTTAACAGGTACTAATTCTCCTCTATGTCTATTATACTTTACAGATCTGTGATAATCAAATGCACTATTATACTCCTCATTTGGGTTTAAAGGTGTTAATAATGTTGATTTTAAAGTAAGAGCACTGTTTTTTACAGGAGATGGTAAAACTTCGTGCGTTATTGAATCATAATAATTTCTTGATTGAAATTTAAATTTTTGAATTCTTTTATATTTTTTTTGTTTAAATCCTCAAAATAATTCACCCTTCTTTGTTTTAGGTTCCAAAGCTCCATTATTTAAAAAAAATTTAGCAGTAAGGAAGATATTTTTTTTAAGAGGTTGTGTACTATTTAATAATAATTCTACATTATGTTTGTTAAGTGTTCCTTTTATAAAAGTAAAAGGTACTACCTTAACAGAATCTAGTACGTTTGAAGAAAATTTTATTGTATTATCTAAAATGCTGTTATTATACCCTTTGTGAACTTTTTTTGCATTATAAGTATCAATCAAAGCTTTATAGTAATCTACGTTAAGTTTATCTAATATTTTTGTAGAATTGTTTTCTGGTAATTTAAAAAAGTTTTTAAAGGTGAAGTTATTAAAAACTTCTTTTTGTTTAAAATTAAAATTTATACTATTAATATTTAGTTTTGGTTCGTAGTATACATAACTATTAGTTACACTTTCCGTAAGTGTTTTCGTAACTTTAGATTCTTTTAATCTTTTAAAATACAACTCCTGAAACTCTAACTGTGCTCCTAACTGTAAAGCTTGATAATAACTATCAGCACAATAAGATTCAAAAGGTGTAGATACAAATCATCTATTATTACCTATATTTTTAGGAGCTGCTAAAATACTCTGTGCCGCGCTAGCGTCAAATTTATAAGCTCAATATCATTGTTTACCTTGTACTCTTAAAGTAAAAAGTGAACTTTCATTTTGTCATTCAATCATTCTTAGAATAAAATTTGAATTTACTAAAATATTACCGCATCAACTTAAGGGGATTAAAGCTACTAAAAAATCACCTCATTTACCGTGACCTCTAATACTTGTATTCATAACTGGATTAAAGTGAAAAACATTTTTATTGACTACTCTCATAATTATAAAAAAATATAGCGATCAAAATAAAGAAAATCAAAATCATCATCAATACTGTCATTGTGATAAGTGAATAAGTATGTCTGATTTATAAGTAGAAAAGCCATAGTTAAAATTAGTTAAGGTATTTGCCTCTGTCATGATTTGACCTCACATTTTATTAAAAAATAAAACACAAACCTACAAAAATATAAACCATTAAAACATTTAGATATACAATAAAATAATTTCTTCTTCAAGAAAAAATTATTAAACATAAAAATACAAATAAGTATAAAGAATAAAAGTAAATAAAGTAGGATTGATAAAGCGAGTTTATTACTTCATCATCTAACATGTACATTACAAAATTATTTGAATTAAATAAGCCTAATACGTTACTTTGAATAGCTCATTGACCAACTACAGACACTATTACAGAAAAACCAATAAGTAAAAAAACTGCTAAAACGTGATTAAACTTTACAACTTTTAAAAATCCGTGAGTTAAGTAAGCTGAGTTGCTTAGTATAATACTAGGGCAGCTGTTAACTCCTTTATAAAAATCAAACACAGAATAATAAACTAATCTAAAAAAATAAACAATACCAGATAGTAATCCGATAAATATTAAACCTAAGGTTAAATAATCAAAATTTTCTCCCAATAATATTTTAAAAAAAAAACTTTTATACGCAACCCCTACTGTAAAAGGTAATCCTGCTAAATTAACACTTGATAAAATTAACAACGCCGAATCTCCCAATAAGTAAGCGCCACCATTACCCATAAATCTGGTATCCTGAGTTCCATAAAAACGGATAAAAGAACCCGCGCAATAAAAAGTTGATGCTTTAAATAAACCATGTAAAAATAAATAAAGAACTGTTACTTCAAAATAACCATTCACTGCTAATATTCATAAAAAACCACTATGACTCATTGTTGAGTAAGCTAATAGTTTTTTCATATCAGTTTGAGCAGCTGCTACTACACCACCGTAAGCTGCTGTAATGGCTCCTATATAAGAAAAAAATTTAACATGACCAAAATATATATAAACTATATTAAATTTACAAATTAAATAAATACCAGCAGAAACTAAAGTAGCAGAGTGTATTAAAGCAGAAGCTGGTACAGGAGCTTCCATTGAATCAGGCAATCATAAATGACCGATAATTTGAACAGACTTAATACCACTACATATTGTTAAGGCTATAACTCCCATATCTAAGTACGTAGTTTGTTCAATTCCTTCTCATAAAATTAAATAAATAAAAACATCACAATCAGTAGTTCCTGTTACTAAATAAAAACAAATTAAAGCCATTAAAAAAAAAATATCACTTACTAAATTAAATGTAAATGCTTTCATACTAGCTTTCAACGTTGCTTTTCTTCCATTTCAAAAGTTTATTAAAAAAAAAGAAGTCAATCCTATCATTTCTCAGCCAAAAAATAAAGTATAAAAGTTGTTACTTAAAACAAACATTATCATACTAATAATAAAACTATTTAATCAAAATACAAATTTACCCTCGTCTGCTTCGCCTCTAAAATAATTTAAAACATAAATGTTAGTAGCGCACCCTATTATTGTTACCAATAAAAAAAAAAAATAACTTAAACAATTTAGCGATAAAGTCACTGTGCTATCTATTATACCAATCAGTGTTGTATTATTAACTAAATTGACGTGTATAAAATTATTTTGTAAAACTATGTGGTTAAACAAAAAAATTAAAAATATAAACATAATAAATAAAATAAAAGAGTATAAAAAAATAATGTGAAAAACAGTAAGGTATTTTCTAATAACAAAGAAAGAAACGATAGTTACAACATATAAACATACTAAAAAGATTAACTGATTTTCTAAGAAACTAATGATGTTAATCGTCAAATATATTACACTGGCTTATATAATTCTCATAAATCTGATTTTAAAGCTTTTTTTTAAAAATAATGTGTTACGTGGGTTTTTACTAACTTTTTTTAAATCTTTTATTAATATTTTTTTAACAAAAACTTTTCTTTTACTAACAAGATACTTTGTAATAGAACAATTACGTAGTAACAAAAAATTAAATTGTTCTTCTTGTTAAAAAATATGATTCTCCCTTTTCAGAAGAAAAGCTTGTGTATAAAAAGAAAAATAATCAAAATGATAAAACAAAATAATTAGCTATTTGTGCAACAAAAACAATACTTAGGTGTCCTACATAGTACAATATTAAGGCTAACTTAATTAACAAAGTGAATACCAAACCTTCACTAAACTCAGTAAAAAACAAACTATAATTAGTCAGGTTAAAGTCTAAAGCTAATATATTTAAAAAAGAAAAATCTCTTAATAATGTTAAGTATATAAACTCATAACACTCAAAAAAAGCTAAAAAAATAAAAAAAAATCTAATATTTTGTATAAAAAATCTTAAATACATACTAACTGTTGATACTAAATCTAAAAATCCTTCAAACATCATACTAGATGTTCTTGTTACTCCCCTAAGGTATTGTAAAAAACCTCAACCATAACTCTTAATAACAAAAGTAGGTACTAAAGCAGGAGTTAATAAGATAAAATTAAATAAGATAATTAAAAATGTACTAGTTTTAAAAAAAAAAACAAAAAAAACTGTTAACAAAAAACTAACAGCGATTGTCAGGTAAATTAAACTGTAAACAAGCATGTCATCTAAACTACCCACCTCTTCTTCAGTTTCACTAAAGTAATCAAATACTGTAGAAAACAAATCTTGATTACCCGCTACATTGTTTACTAATTTATATGAATAAAAAAAAATAAAGTAAAATATATTTAAAAAAAAAAAAATTTTAAAAAAAAAATTAACATAATAAGAAATATTATAAATTGAATTTAGTTTGCTTACATAAGTACTATACGTATAGTTTAATGTATATAAAGATACATCTAACGCGTTTTGATAACTATTAACTAAAAAATTGTCATATAATGTTAAACTAACCATTTAATTAAAGCACAACTTAAAAATAATCTATAAAATTGAGGATTTCTTAAAAAATTAGTGCTCATGTATATAAATATATAAACAAAGTATAATAATGAAGCAATATTTCCACCAATTCTATTAAAAAATTTACCAAAAGGTAAGTATGAGAATGTATATAAAATACTTATTAAAAAAATTGTATATGTTATTTGAAAAAATACGTCAGTATCAATTGTAATTCTTTTTAAATAAACTATTGTTCTTGATAATATTTTAACTCTAGTTGTCATAGCTAATAATGGAAGAGCTACCCCGTTAGAGCTGTTATATCCTGGAACTTCCCCCATAGCTAAAATATTTGGTTGAAAATAAAAAGCGATAAAAAAAAGCACTAAACCGATCAAACCAGTGTAGTGGTATGGACATGTAATTAATCAATTCATATAAGGTCTAAAATATCAGTGTGGAGCAACTCCTAAAAAACGAACATCCGTTGACATACCAATATCACCTCACATAAATAACTCATAACTTAAAGTTTCAGGTTCCATATATAGGTATAGACAAAGTAGCCCTACGATAAATAGTGCATTTAAAAAATGACCTAATTCATTAATAAGTACTTCATCATATCAATTTAATTCTAGACTAACTCCTTCTCAAGAATTTTCAGCTTTTCAATCATAATGCATATCTACACCGTGTCTTAAACTAAAAAAGGCTAACATAAAAGCAGAGACATAATGCGCGTACGCTAGTCTTAGTATAGTATCACAATTTAAAGTTTGATCAGGGGCAAACAGTCAATATAATTTACCAATAAAAAAACAAAAAGTATGAAAAGCATTTACTGCAATTGTTAAAGTGATATCACTGAGGTGAGTACAACATAAAACCAAACCTGTAAAAATAACTACCTGAGTCATTAAAAATAATATTACTCCAGTTTTTCAAGCGTATTCTTGTTCTAAATCAAGACAATGTATATAAATTTTTCTAAATAAGTGAGCAAAAATAAAAATTACTAAAAGATCGACTCCTCTTTCGTGTAAATAAAAGAAATCATCTGTATATAAATTTTCACTATCCTCTTCTTCTCTAGCTAACGGTATATTCATAGGCTCTGTTGATAAAGAAAACGCTAACATAGTACCGGATACTAACTGATTATATATAATCATAAAAATAAAAAAACCTATTAAAGAAGGTAATTCGTGAACTGCGACAGAAAGTTGATTAAAATATTTTACTAAAAAGCGAGTTAAACGTAGTTTCATGCACTATAGCTGTTTAATCTTTATAACCCCACAAGCACTTTATATAAAATTATAGGGGTTTATAATTTTATAATTATAAATTACTAATTTAAGTTAAAATTTATAGCTGATTTTTTAACTATCAGGAATCTGTATATATAAAGTGAAGAAAACTTTGATTTTAAATGTTTCAAAAGCCTCGCATTTCTATGTCTCAGTAGTCAAAACCCTTGTCTTTTTTTCATCTTTCCCTTTTTTCGATTTTGTTCTTTCGGGCTTGTACGACTTTGTTCCTATATGTCAGAAAATTCAAGTTCTCTCTCCGGGCCTAATGTTACGTTGAGACCCCTAAAATGGGGGAAAATCGTGATTTTAAACGTCCCAAAAGCCTCGCATTTCTATGTCTCAGTAGTCAAAACCCTTGTCTTTTTTTCATCTTTCTCTTTTTTCGATTTTGTTCTTTCGGGCTTGTACGACTTTGTTCCTATATGTCAGAAAATTCAAGTTTTCTCTCTCCCGGCCTAATGTTACGTTGAGACCCCTAAAATGGGGGAAAATCGTGATTTTAAATGCCCCAAAAGCCTCGCATTTCTAGTCTCAGTAGTCAAAACCCTTGTCTTTTTTCATCTTTCTCTTTTTCGATTTTGTTCTTTCGGGCTTGTACGACTTTGTTCCTATATGTCAGAAAATTCAAGTTTTCTCTCTCCGGGCCTAATGTTACGTTGAGACCCCTAAAATGGGGGAAAATCGTGATTTTAAACGTCCCAAAAGCCTCGCATTTCTATGTCTCAGTAGTCAAAACCCCTGTCTTTTTTTCATCTTTCTCTTTTTTCGATTTTGTTCTTTCGGGCTTGCACGACTTTGTTCCTATATGTCAGAAAATTCAAGTTTTCTCTCTCCGGGCCTAATGTTACGTTGAGACCCCTAAAATGGGGGAAAATCGTGATTTTAAATGCCCCAAAAGCCTCGCATTTCTATGTCTCAGTAGTCAAAACCCTTGTCTTTTTTTTCACCCTTCTCTTTTTTCGATTTTGTTCTTTCGGGCTTGCACGACTTTGTTCCTATATGTCAGAAAATTCAAGTTTTCTCTCTCCCGGCCTAATGTTACGTTGAGACCCCTAAAATGGGGGAAAATCGTAACATTAGGCCGGGAGAGAGAAAACTTGAATTTTCTGACATATAGGAACAAAGTCGTGCAAGCCAGAAAGAACAAAATCGAAAAAAGGGAAAGATGAAAAAAAGACAAGGGTTTTGACTGCTGAGACATAGAAATGCGAGGCTTTTGGGGCATTTAAAATCACGATTTTCCCCCATTTTAGGGGTCTCAACGTAACATTAGGCCCGGAGAGAGAAAACTTGAATTTTCTGACATATAGGAACAAAGTCGTACAAGCCCGAAAGAACAAAATCGAAAAAAGGGAAAGATGAAAAAAAGACAAGGGTTTTGACTGCTGAGACATAGAGATGCGAGGCTTTTGGGGCATTTAAAATCACGATTTTCCCCCATTTTAGGGGTCTCAACGTAACATTAGGCCCGGAGAGAAAACTTGAATTTTCTGACATATAGGAACAAAGTCGTACAAGCCCGAAAGAACAAAATCGAAAAAAGGGAAAGATGAAAAAAAAGACAAGGGTTTTGACTGCTGAGACATAGAAATGCGAGGCTTTTAGGGCATTTAAAATCACGATTTTCCCCCATTTTAGGGGTCTCAACGTAACATTAGGCCCGGAGAGAGAAAACTTGAATTTTCTGACATATAGGAACAAAGTCGTACAAGCCCGAAAGAACAAAATCGAAAAAAGGGAAAGATGAAAAAAAGACAAGGGTTTTGACTGCTGAGACATAGAAATGCGAGGCTTTTGGGGCATTTAAAATCACGATTTTCCCCCATTTTAGGGGTCTCAACGTAACATTAGGCCGGGAGAGAGAAAACTTGAATTTTCTGACATATAGGAACAAAGTCGTACAAGCCCGAAAGAACAAAATCGAAAAAGGGGAAAGATGAAAAAAAGACAAGGGTTTTGACTGCTGAGACATAGAAATGCGAGGCTTTTAGGGCATTTAAAAAAAAAAGGGGGTTGGGGGTTAATAAGAGTATAACCACTAAAAATAATACCTTATAACTAAAATAAAGTTGTCAACAACCCTGCAATAACTATATTCTATATAGTCTTATAAATAACGTAACGTAAAGAACTAAGATGTTTACATTAATGTCAGAAACCACTAATTACTTTTTCAGTTTAACAAAAAATTTAATATATCTAAACTCTGTAGACTTTTTAATATTCACAGGGATTCTTTTTAACTTATGATATGCTTTATCTATTTACGTTTTTAGAAAAAAATTTATTTTTTTTTTATTTTTTTTATTTTTTTTATCAGTGTGAGGTTTTTATTATTCATGAGATGGGTGAACTTGTTTACTTTTACTAACAGAGCTACTAGTTATTTTACTTTTTTTACTAGTTTGATTAACTTTTAAATTTTCTGACAATAATAATAGTATTTTACAAAAATTTAAAATACCTTTTTTCATTTTTTCATTTTTTTTCTATACACTTTTGTTAGGCGATGATTATTCAAATTTTTATTATACTTATTACTCATTATATTGATTAAAACACAGCGTTATAAGTTCAGATTTTCATGTTATGTTTAAATTTTTTTTTTTAGATTACTCAATTACTGTTTTTTACTTAACTCTTATTCTTAGTCTTATTAGTATTTTTTTTATTTGTTTTTATTTAACTTTAAAAAAAACACAAAGCGTCACTAAGAAAAAAAAAAAAACAGTTCACATACTAAGAAAACAACAAATGACTAAACAAGCGTTGTTTAAGAGTCAATTAAGAACTTTTCAGTTATAATTATTATAAAATGTTTCAAAAAAATAGTTTTAGTATACCTAGCGATTCTAGTGGTATTTTATTAGTAAAAGTTATACAGACTCGTAGGTGCAGTACACGACGTCATGCTGGTATTGGAAAGTTTTTACGAGTAGTTTTGAGAAATACAAAAGTTAAATTAAATAAAAGACGTAAACGTAGAGTAAGAGCTATCGTGATTAGATCTCAGAGTTATTATACAAAAAACGGGGGGATGTACTATCAATATGCAGTTAATAGTCTAGTTTTATTAAAAAAACGAATGAATACTATGGGTAAAGAACTTTATGGACCTACTTCAAAAGTTTTAAAAATAAGAAAATTTAGAATAGCATTTCGTTATATATTTTAATTATATAAATATTAAATTGTTTTATATAATATTTGTCTTTCTTTAGTAAACTTTTTAGTAATGTTAAATTTAGACCTTCAAAAAATTACAATAACAATATTTTTTTTTTAAAAAATTCATTATCTTTTTGATATAACCATACACTTTATCTACATGCTTTTTTACCGACTAAAAACTTAACTATTAAATTTTTTAAAAATAATAAATTAAGTTTAAAAGTTGTTGTTATCGTTTTTGTATTTTTTTTAATATTAATTAGCACTTTAATTTTATTATAAAAAAAGCTTTAGTCGTCTAGTGGTTAGGACAGCAGGCTTTCAACCTGCTAACCCGGGTTCAAATCCCGGCTAAAGCAATTATTTAAAAACTAATTATTTTTAAATAACGTATACTTAATAATTTTAATTTTTTACAAATAGTATACTTTACAACACTAAATAATCCAAAGAGAAACAAAAACAAAAAAAGTAAACAAATAAAAAAAATAAGTAATGTTGTTTGATCTTTAGCTAAAGTTTTTCAAACTTTTTTTAAAAAACCTAGAGTAAATGTTTCTTATTCATATAAATATAAACAAAATAGTTTATTAGTTTATTTGTGGGGGGTTTGTAATCCTGGTGATAGAGTTCACATATCTTCTTGCAAATTTATTAACTTTATTTATAATTTTTATCGACAATTTGTTAACTTTATTTATTAATTTTTTATAAGTAAGCGTTAAGTTGAATGAAGTTGTTAAACTTCTGCTAATTTTCTTTAGGTTTGATAGCGAAGAGTACCGCGAGGGAAAGGTCGCCATGCTTTGAATATCCATGAGATCTGAAATTTGACGCAAAAATCAAATAATGCGTATATGAGTTAATTATTAATGTAATTAAGTAAACATTGTTTTATATTAGTGTGTTATTGTACCTTTTGTATAATGGGTTAGCGAGTTATTATTGCAAGCGAGCGAGAGCGTAGTGAAAATAATTTAGTTTGTAATAATAGACCCGAAACCAGGCGATCTAACAATGAACAAGTATTAGACTGAACTCGTAAATGTTGCAAAATTTTGGGATGATTTGTTGTTAGGGGTGAAAGGCTTATCAAGCTTGGTTATAGCTGGTTCTCCACGAAATCTATTTAAGTAGAGTGATTTTTAAGAAATTATTCAGGTAATTCTCTAGTAAGATACTGTATTTTATTAATGTCTGAATTGGATAGTTTTAAAAAATTAAGCAGACTTATGGCGCTAAGGTCTTAGGTCGAGAGGGAAACAGCCCAGAGTACATGTTAAAGTGACTAATTAAATCTAGTGAAAAAGGTGTAGCAATTTTTTAGTAAATAGGTAGGCTTGGAAACAGCCATCCTTTAAAGAAAGCGTAAAAGTTCAAGGACTAATTGTGGGTTTTGTAAACCTGGAATCTATGCCTAAAAATTAAAGTCAAAATGATTTAAACTGAAACAGTATTATAAGGTAGTGGAGTGTGGTTTAACTCACAGAAGATAAATTGTCAAATTTGTTGGAGAGATAACTATCAATTATGCTAACATGAGTAATAGACTATTTTTGAAAAAAAAATACATCGAATATTTACATGGTTTTACAGTAAAGATAATCTGACTGTATAAAATTCGGCAACTAAGCTTTTAATCAACATTAAAAGTGATGTGTGTTAAGTTTTATATTGTAATGTAGTTATGCGAATATTTAATTAACAAAGTTATAAAAACTGGAAAAAAACTTAAATTAAACCGTACAAATACCAACACAGGTAAATTGATTGAGTAAATTAAGATGAAAGAGTGAATAATACTAAAGGAACTCGGCAAAATTTCTCTGTAACTTCGGGATAAAGAGAACTAATTAGAAGTATGATCTAAGAGGGGGTAGCGACTGTTTATTAAAAACATAAGACTTTGCTAAATAGAAATATGATGTATAAAGTCTGACACCTGCCCGGTGCTGCAAGATGAAGTTTACTGTGAAAGCAGTAATATAAGTCCCAGTAAACGGCGGCTGTAACCCTGACAGTCCTAAGGTAGCAAAATCCCTTGACGGGTAAGTTCCGTCCTGCACGAATGGTGTAACGACTGCCCCACTGTCTCTAGTATTATCTCTATGAACTTGAATTAGACGTGAAGATGCGTTAATGTACAGCTAGACGGAGAGACCCTATGCACCTTTACTGTTATCTAATATTTTTTTTTTTTAAGCTTTAAAATAGGTATGTAGTAATATAATATAATTGGAAAACTACTTTAATTTTTAAAGAAAGATAACTAAAATATAAACAATGTTTTAGAATGTTTGAAAGACAGTTTGGCTGGGGCGGCAACCTTCCAAAGTGTAACGAAGGTGAATATTGGTTTAAGTTATGCAACAAGCAGAGAAGGCAGAATAAAAAACTTAAGCTAGATTAGTTTACTAACAAGTAAGCTAAGGACTATGTCTGTTATAATGACCCGATTTTTTATAAAGCAGAGAAAATCGTTCAACGGATAAAAGGTACGCTAGGGATAACAGGCTGATATTCTCTTAGAGGCCTTATCGAAGAGATTGTTTGGCACCTCGATGTCGGCTCATCATATCCTGGTGGAGCATACGCTGCCAAGGGTTCGGCTGTTCGCCGAATAAAATGGTACGTGAGCTGGGTTTAAAACGTCGTGAGACAGTTTGGTCCCTATCTACTGTACACCTTAAAAAAAAAATTATTTTTACTTCAGTACGAGAGGACCGAGGACAGAAAGCCAATTGTTATCAGTTATATAAAGCACTTATGTAAGCTGAAAAGCTAAGCTTTTTAATGTAACCACACGTTAATGTGGGAACTTAGTAATTTTTTTTTTAAATAGGCGAGTTGTAGACTACAACTATAAATACGAAATTTTTCGTAAGATTATTAAACATTAAGCGATTAATGGAGATAATTAAGTATCAGGCCTAAAATAACTGATTTAAAAAGTGTAAACTTATAATTGTATTTTAAATACAAAACTATTTATAATAGACCTATGCGGGATGATGGCTGAGTGGTTAAAGCGACAGACTGTAAATCTGTTGGGTGACCGTCGTTGGTTCGAATCCAACTCATTCCAAAAAAAAAAGTCAGTATTAAAAATGCGTCAGATGGATGCCTATAACCTAAACTTTGATTTAACTTATGTATGTTTGTCAGTTATAAATGTAATAAATACATTAATCAAAAAAAAATATTGAATTAAATTATTTAAGTAAATATTAATATAAAAATCAACTGAGATCAATAGTAAAGACGATTGAATAAAAGCAGTACACTCAACATAAAACTATCTGGAAAGATGGGCAATATTAGTAATAGTCTAAAAACGTTGATGTTTTGCTGCGCGGAGGTCCAATCCGGGCTCATAACCCACAGATTCGCTAGGTTCGATTCCTAGCCGCGGCTTAGCTTGTATGGCGAAATTGGTATACGCGTACGACTTAAAATCGTATCCGAAAGGGTGTTGGTTCGACTCCAGCTATAAGCATTTGACTAATTTTTTTGTTTTAAGAAAAAATAGAATCTTTAATAAAAGTAGATATTCAAGAAACAGACAATTAGCAAGAGTTATTTTTTATTTTGCTTTGTATATAAATATTATAGTTATATACGGAGTATTTTTTGTTTTTTATGGTTTAACTTTTAACACTAATTTTTTTTGATTTATTCCTTATATTGAAACTTTAATAGCTTTCGGTTTATTTTTATTAGCGTAATAAGATGTTTTCATTTTTTTTTAGTAAAGACTTTTATAGATTTTTAAAATCAGGAATGTTGTTAGATTTTATAATAAAAAAAACAGCTTATAATATTTTATATAAGTTATATTTATTTTCTAATGTTATTTTTTCAGAAAAGTATTTTATTGAGTATAATTTTTTAAAATTAGAAAAATTTACAAATTTTTTATTTAAAGTAATGGAATTTTTTCAAAAAAAATTCAGTGCCTCAAGTATAAGTTTTTTAATAGCTTTATTAATTTTTTTATTATGCGTTACTATTTACTAAATTTAATTTTTATTAAATTATATTATTTATTGTATTTATTAATGGTCAGTTTATACTTTTTTTTTAGTCATTATATATTATTCGTCATTATTTGCTCTTTTTGGTGCGTTTTATGCTTTTAAAATTATTTTTCAAATTTCTAGCAATTCGCCAAAAATTATTTATCAAAATATGGTTAGACAATATTTACCAAAATATGTAATTTATGCAATAATTTTACAATTTATAGGTATTGTACCTTCAGTAGTTTTCTATATAAAATATTGTTTTTTTACTAACGCACCCTATATAAAATATTTTTATGGAATATTGTTTTTATTTCTAAATTTATTAGTTTCTATCTTTTTTTATTTACAATTTTTTAAAAAATGAAATGTTATGACCGCTGAGGAGTATCGCTATGCTGCTTCTTTTAGAAGAATAAAACATTCAGAAGACCTTGAAATTTATAGTCATTTTGGTAGTGATTGAACAAAAAGATATTATTTTGTTTATTTTTTATTATTTTATATTCTTTTAAACTTTATTGCACCTTTTTACTTTCAAGATCTTTTTCAGATATTATATGCGGTTATTCTTTAATAATTAAATGGTCGGTATTATCAATCCAACTTATTTAGAGGTATTTTTACTGTCGGCATCCCTGTTAAACTATTTCGTAATGTTTTTTTTTTTTATTCATTTTTGTTTATTTTTAGTTGTTTTTTCTACTCATTTGTGAAAAAAATTATTAAATAAGTTAAATATTATATTTAGATATTTCTTCACTGTTGTTATTATTATTTTTATATTATACTTTTTTAAACTATACTTAATCTTTAAATATGGTGCTGTTAATGTACCTGGTTATGGTTTGAATTTTCATCAAGTTAATTTTTTTTTCTTTGGTGATACTCTTATATGCTTAGCTTTATTCATAACAACTATAAGTTGAATTTATTTAGGAGAAAGATACCTATTAAACAATCTTTTTTTTGTTATGTATTTTTTAGTGTTTATTGTTTGTACTATTGGAATGGTATCGACTTCTAATGTTCTTTCTGTAATTTTATTCTTTGAATTAATATTTTTACCATCTTTATTTTTTGTTTATAAGTTTGGATACTCAGATAAAGTTGAAAAAACTATTTTATATTTATTATTATGAACAATGACAGGTTCTTTAGCTGTATTAGGAGGAACCGCTTATTTGTACACAATTACAAAATCGTTAGATATCTCTTTTTTATTAAAGTTTAAGTATTCAAATGATGAAAAAAATGTTTTATTTTTTTTATTTTTTTTTGGTTTTGGAGTTAAAATACCTATATGACCTTTTCATTACTGATTAACAAAAGTTCACGTAGAAGCTCCTACAGGTTTTTCTATATTTCTTAGTGGGTTTTTAGTAAAAACAGCTTTTTTTTGTTTAACTTACTTTTATCAAATGTTTGTCACTCCTCAACTAAAAAATATAGCACTTTGTTTTATTTTTGTGGGGGCTTTAGATGCATCTTTTAGAATGTGATCTGTAACTGATATAAAAAGACTAATTGCATTTGCAACTATACAAGAAATGAATTTAATTTTTTTGTTTTTTATCTTATTAGGAAATAACAATTATATCATTTTAAATATGTTTTTATTAGTACATGGTATTTTATCAGGTTTCTTATTTTTTTTAATAGACCAGGTTCAAAAACAATTTAGTACCAGAAATTTAACATCTATTTCCGGCGCAGCTAGGTTATCACCAATGTTACATAATATTATATGATTTGCTATTTTAGTTTTTAGAGGTTTTCCAGTTTTTATCAAATTTTATATAGAATATGAGTTACTGAATATTCTAACTATTAATTTTTATTTTTTAGGTTGTATTTTCTTTTTTTTAGTAAGTTTTTTTGGTATTATTGGATTTGCTAGAATTTGGTTTAGTATTATTTACGGACAACCGAGTATTAAGAATAGTAAACTTATATTTAAAAAAGATATAATGGTAGCTATTATTTTTATATTTATTTTAACATTTTTACAATTATTTATATTTATGTTTTAATTTTATGGTTAGGTTATTTCTTTCAGTTCTAAATTCAGTAAATAGTTATATAATGAGCTTAAGATTATTAAAAAAAAACTTTTCAACTTTTTACTTTTATCTTTTTATAATTTCTTCTTTACTAATATTTTTTATAGTTTAATATGTTCCTATTTTATTGAGTAGTTAATTTTTATAAATATATTATAAACATTATAATAAAATTTCACATTATATTGTTTATTTTATTTTTATTTTTATTTTTATTTTTATTTTTATTGTATGCTTTTTACTTATTTTTTAGTAAAAATATTAATTTTAGTAAAAACTTTAGTGTTATTATTTTATTTTTTTTATTTTTTATTAGTACTTTTTGATTAAATATTAAAATAAATTTCATAGTATTTTATTTTAATAAAAATTTTTATTTATTTATTTAATGGGTAGTACTTTTAAACTTTATTCTAAGTTAGATAAAAGACAAAAAATTAAACTATACAAATTAAACAACTACTTTTATGATAAATTTTTAAAAAAAGCTTATAAAATTTTTGAAGACAAAACAGAAATAGAATTTTGACCTGGTAATATACCTGTTGACTCTTTAGTTTATATAGTCTTAAGTAATAAAAAAAGAAAAAATAACAACAATTATATGGTTAAATTTTTTACAACTAATGTGGAAGCTCAAAATTTTTTTACATTTACTTTTGATTATAATTATTTTTATAAATTTACATTATTATTAAAGTTAAAGTACAACGACGTGTATTTTCCAGTAGATATGTGTTTTTATAAAAATTCAGAAAATCGTAATATTATTACAGGGTTTTCTTCTTATTTTACTAATAATTATTACAGATTAATTTTCTCTTTTGATAAAAACTATGATACTATAAATTTTTTATCTATAAGCACTATATACCCAAGTTTTACGTGAGTAGAAAGAGAATTAAGTGAATTAAATGAGATAAATTTTTTAAATTTAAAAGATGGAAGACGTTTATTAACAGATTATACAACGTTGTCTATTGATAATGATGATTATAAAACAACTAGTTATAGCTTAGCTGTAGAGAATTTATACAATAATAAGATGTTACATTGAATGCATATTTTTTCTTTTTTTTTAAGCTGTTCATTATTAAGTTTTATTTTTTATAATAAAAATTTAATTAGTTTATTACTAATATCAGAAATTGTTATTTTAATTGTTTTTTTTTTAACCATAATTATAGCAAGTTTTTATAATATTAGTTTTTTATTATCTTTTTCTTTTTTTCTATTAATATTTGGAGGACTAGAGTTAGCGCTAAATTTATTACTTTTGATGTTATAGTGGACGTTGCTATACTTTTTAGAATTCTTCATTTATATTAAATTGTTGTTAT
Organism: Acidobacteriota bacterium; assembly: GCA_016716905.1. Taxonomy (NCBI): domain Bacteria; kingdom Pseudomonadati; phylum Acidobacteriota; species Acidobacteriota bacterium. The sequence goes on from JADJUS010000020.1 coordinate 31,107, forward strand.
GTTATTTTATAAATAATTACTTGTTTATAATTATTAATTCTTTAAATCATACTAAGTATAATATATTTTTAGTTTTGTGTGTTGTCTATTATATAAATTTTTTAACTTACAGTTATATTACTGTTTATTTTATTGTTTTTTTTAATTATATTTTTGTTTTAAAAAAATGAAGTAATATAGATTTAAATCTAATATACGGGTTAGTAAACATACACCCGTTGTTTTTTTATCTTAGTTTATTTATACTTACTATTAATATTTTTTGTAAAACTAACAAGCTATTTTATACTAAGTTACTAACTATTTTATTTATCAGTTTGTGTGCAATGTTTTTCGGGGGTTTTTGGAGTACTGGAAACTCTTCGTGAGGTTTTTTTTGGCTAAACGACCCAATTGAATTAGTATTACTATTTATTATATTATTATCATTAGCCTATATACATTGCAGTTTTTTATTCAAAAATTATTATATATTTTTATTTTTATTTTTAATAATAATTTTATACTTAATAATATTTAGAGTGGGTTTTATTAAAACTAGACATAACTTTTTTAATGTTAAAGTTATAAACAATATTTTTTTAATAAATATTATTTTTTTTTATTTTAGTAAAATTAAATTGAATATACTTTACTTATTTATGTTACTTTATACCAATTTAATTATTTTTACCCCCCTTTTTATATATACTATTAAAAAATATTTTCATCTGTATTGTAAAAAAATCATAACACAACACATTTTAATAGTTTCTCTTTTTGTTGTTTTTCTAAAATATAAAGAAAATAACATTTCAATGTTTTTTTTTAAAACAAACACATTCAACACGCATAATATATTTTTTTTTTTTAATAATTATAATAATTTTTATAATTTTTTTTTTTTTAAAAATTATTATTTAACTAAATTTTTTTTAGTAAATTTAAATGTTTTTAGCTTTAAAAAATTATCTTTTTTGTTTTTTGTTTTTGTATCTTACTGAAACTATATACTTTTAATGTTTTTTTTAATAAGTACACTTAAAATCGTATCTAAATAAATACAAAACCTGGTTTAATATGTAGGCTTTGGATATACAATTATTAATGCAAAGAAATCATATTTTCAAAAAACGTACACAAACAATTGTTAAACGAAAGTTTAAATTTAAAATGGGAACCTCTGGTTTGTTTAGTTTAAAACCACAAAGATTTGAATTAGTGTACATAAGAGGTTTTAAAAAAATGATGAGACGTAAATATTTAAAAGGACATACTAGATTTAGATTTAGAAAAATATGATTTTTTTTAACACCAAATATAATATTAAGTAGTAAATCAACTAATTCTAGAATGGGTGCAGGTGTTGGCAAACTGGTAAGGATTGCTGTAAAATTATATTCTTATAAAAGTTTTGTTGAGTTTAAATTATACTCTCCTTTTTGAGTTAGACGTGTTCATATAGCAGCGAGACACAGATATCGTTTAAAATTTATAGGTGTTGTTAAACAGTAGACTTTGAATTTAATTTTTAGTAAAAAAGCTATTATTACTGTTTCTTATAAGTTTTATTCAAAAAGCTCAAGAAAACTTCTTACCTCAAGACATTATTTTTTTGGAAAACATACATTAAGAAGAAATCAAAATACACATTTAATGTTTGTAAGAGCACCTAAACACTTTAAAGCTGGTAAACAAATTATAGTATTTTTTAATAGCATTTATCGAAAAAAATGAATTTTAAACACACAACAACCTACAAGTTGAGTATACATAAATAACCCACAAGTAACTTTTAATATTTTAAATTTAATTTATAAACAAAAGTTAAATAACGATATCGTTACAAGTAGAATAAGTATAGAAACAGATTTTTATTTATTTTTTAATGGTCGGTATAATATTTATACAATTAATAATTAATGCTTTATTTTTTTCATTTATATTTTGAATTTTAACTTTTGTTTCTAAAATTTTTTACTCAAACAGGTATTATAGTTATAAATTAAATTTTTATGAATGTGGTTTTAAAAATTACTCTTATAAAAGTGTAAATTATGAAATAAACTACAGCATGTTAATACTCTTTTTATTATTGTATGATGGTGAGTTTTTAATATTAATACCTTTTGGTTTAAATACCTTAGCGTTTAGTTTAGAAATTTTTATAACATTTTTTTTCTTTATAACATGACTTTTTATTACTTTACTTTTTGATTATTGTTATAACGCTCTTGACTGACAAGTATAACGCTTTGTTTGGTTTTACATATAAAACAACTTACTTAAAAGAAAAATTAATAAAAAAAAATAAACTTAATCATCATAGCCTAGATCATATATATAAATATTATAACTATTTACTTTTAAATCGTGGAGTTTTTTATCATTTTCAGTTTACGTTTGTATATTCTTATAAACAACTAAAAAAATTTAATTAATGGGTGGTATTTTAATATTTAATTATACTTTTTATAACTGTTTACTAATCCTGTCTTTATATTTTGTAATAAAATTAGTTAGTAATTTTTTTTACAATACAAAAAAATTTTTTTATAACCCAAAAACTGTTCCAAATATTCTAATATTAAATTCTTCAGAAGTAAATTATTTTATGACATCTCAATTTATAATAGTAAATTCTTTTAAAACATTAGATAATTTCTGATTAGGTTATCACAATATTTTATTTTTTATTTTTTATTTCTTTCTAGTAACTAATATTATTTTTATTAAATTAGTAAAAAATTATAGATATTTTAACAATCAATTAAATTTAATTCATAACCTAGCTTTATGATTTTACGTTGGATTGACTAGTTTACTTTTAATTGATAATTTAATAACATTACTATTATTATTAGAATTTATAGGTGTTTTATATTATTTTTTTTTTTTAGAACAAGCTTCCCCCGAAATTAGATCGTTTATTAAACTAAAAAATATGTTAAACTCTTACCTATGGTTATCTTTTTTTACTTTAATTTTTTTATTTTTAGCTTTTTTAAAAATATGTTCGGAGATAGGTACCTTAGACTTTAACGAAATAGCTCAATTGTCTAATAATGTTTCAGGATTAAGTTGATTTTTATTATTTATTGGTTTTTTTTTTAAATTAGGTATTGCAGGTTTTCATATATTAAAATTTGAAGTATACAAACATATCTCATCTTTTTATATTATTTTTTTTTCTTTATACACTTTTTACTTAAATAGTGCAATTTTATTTTTTATTTTTGTACATTTTTGATCTCTATTTATAATTTATGAACAACAATTACTAGGTTTTATTCTTTTTTTTAATTTACTTTTGTTAACTAATGGGTTAAGAACGTATACTTTTTATCAATTTTTAGCTTTTAGTACAATAAATACATGAAGTCTTATGATTTTATTTTTATCGGTTTAATTTTATGATAAAAGGTTTATTAAACAACACACACTATTTATATACTTGTGCTAACTTAGCTTTAGTAAGAAAAAATTACTGTTTAAAAATTTGTTATAAAAAACCACTATCTTTTTTAAAATATAAAATATCTATCACTAATTCGTTAAGTAATAGATTAGTAATAAGAAGTAATTATTTAAGATCTTATAAAAATTTATCAGAATTTTATATTAAATTATTAAGAGCAAATTTTTTAAACAATGTAGATAATAAATATAGAATATATAGGTTAACAGCAGCTCAAAAAAATTATTTTTCAAAACTATTTATTAATCAAAATTCAATAAGAAATTTTGAGTTTTTATTACTTTGAAGAGCAACACAAATTAACTCACTATTTAATGTTCGTATTACTGCAAAAAAAAAAAAAAAAAAATTTTTTTATACTCATAGAGTTTTTTTTATTAAACCTGAAAGAAGAATATTGTTTGTATGAAAATGGTTAAATACTTCTTTACGAATTGTAAATGTCAAAGATGTAAAAAGACACCTTCCTTTAATTGTTGGTTTTAATAATTTTTTTTTTGCTACCCCTCAAAATCATATAATTACTAATTTTAAAAATCAAATTTATAAATTACATTTACTTAGAAATTTATAAAAATAAATTATTAAATATACCTATGTTAATTATTACTGCTGCAAAAATGTTAGTAATCGCTAGTGTAATGATCACTTTAGCAGGAGCTGCTTTAGGAACAGGAATTTTATTCGCAGGATACATCACAGGTTCTGCAAAAAACCCTGAAGAATCAGAAAATTTATTTAATACAGCTTTAATGGCTTTCGCTTTAATTGAAACATTTGTATTTTTATCATTTTTAATTGCTGGTTTAGTATACACATTATTATAATAATTATTTGTTAAACCTTTTATTAAAAACTATTTTTTTAGTCAGTATTGCTATATTAGTAAGAGGAACACTACCGAGATATAGAATTGATCAACTTGTACATTATAATTGAAAAATTATGTTATTTATTTATTTATTTTTTATTTTAGAGTTAGTTTTTTTATTTTATTTTTTTGTATAGTATAGAACTGTTTACAGTAATATTTATTGTTTTTCTCCGTGCGCTAGCATAGCTCAGTGGTAGAGCGTTGGACTGAAAATCCAAAGGTCAGAGGTTCAAATCCTTTTGTTGGCATTGAAAAATAATAAAGTTAGATTACAAATGCTTTTGCTAATAACAGACTATAATATAAAAAAATTACTAAATAAGAAAAATTACAACTATTGTTTTCAACCTAACATGTTAGTTATTTCAACAAATAAAAAATTAAATAAAATAGAAATTTCTAATTATGATTTAAATATTATTTCTAAAGCTTTAATATTAGATGCTTATTTAAATCAATACAAGCGTATAAACGACAGTTGGTTATTAAATATTTATTTAAAAAATTTAACATACTATTATTTAAATATTAATTTATCTTGACGTTTTGTAAATATAATAAAAACTGTTAATAGAGATTTTTTAAATAAATTGTGATATAAATTTTATAAAAAAAAATTTTTTGGTATTTTATACGGTAAAAAAAAAAAAACATTAACTTGATTTTTACAACTTTATAAATTAAAAGATCCACAAGGGGTAATATTTCTTATACAAAGAATACTTTTTAAGGCAAATCTTAAAAGACACAAACGTTATTTTTATTTAGTTGGGGCTTTTTTTAAAACATTATTTATAAACAAAGAAAAAAAAAACTCCTTAAAAGGTTTTACTTTATTTTTTAAAGGAAAGTTAGGAAAAAAAGGTAGTGTTAGGAAAACAAAATTTTTTGTAAAGTATGGTTTAGGTAGCCTTACAAATAAAAGTTTAAGAATAAACTATAAAACATATGTAATTATTACAATTACTGGTGTAGTAGGTTGTAATATTTGTTTATTTTATAAATAATTTAACTGGGACAAATAAGTTTACCTCGTTTAGAAAAAATTAATACGACTATGTCTTGAGAAAGTTCACTATTATACAATAAAGAACGGTGAGCAAGTATTAAATCATTTATCTTTTTAAAAGTTTTAATACAATTTATTTTTAAAAATAATAAATTCAAATTCAAAACAAAGTGATTAAAAAAAAAAAACACAACAGATTAGTCAATTTATTTACAAATACTATTACATAACTAATAATGAAAACGCCATTAATAAAAAAATACTACTAAATCATTATATATATCAATATAAAAATAAATATATACTATTAGTAGTTTATTTAAGATAAATAAATGTCACGATCAAGTTGAAAATCTGTTTATCATACAGAAAAAGATATATGTTCTTTTTATAAAACTATCAACAGTAGTTTTGAGTATTTACAAAATAATGATAGATATATGACCGTCAATAGGCTTAATTATAAAGAAAGAAGAGTTGTATATCAAGGAAGATTTAAAGTGTTTTTTGATTCATCAATTTATTGTATAAATTATAAATTAGGGATGTTTTCAAAAACTAGAAAACCATTTTTTTTTAGATCAAAAAAAAAAAAAAGATAAAATTGTTACTAAAAAATATAATAAATAAAGTTAAAATAAAATTAAATAATTTAAAACTTTGTTTAAAAAAAAAAGCAAAATACTCAAATAATTATATTGTTTTTTATAATTGATTAAAAAATAGTATAGTTATTAATTACTTTTTTCGTAATTATTTATATGTATTTAATAACTTCTTTTCCGAATTATTTATATTTGTTATTAAATGCGAAAAAAAATATGAAAAAAAAATCGGAACCTTTAAACCTGATTTAGAAGTAACAAAAAGACATTTTAACTATTTAGTTAACCCCCAGTGATTACTTATTTTTATTATGAATTTAGATATTTCAATTTATTCTATTACAACAAAATTTGATTATGAGTTTGTTACACAAGTAATACTTAAATACTATAAGTTTCTATACTATTATATTTTTTTTAAAGTAGAGAATTATATAGAGTTATTAGTAACGCATTTAGAAACAGTTGATATTTCCGGTTTAAAAACACTAGATAGATACTATATTGATAATATTTATTTAAATAATACAACCCTTTTTATTAAAAATTTACACTATGAGTTTTCTTGTTATAGTGATTGTTTAGATCATGATTATCTTGATTTGAGAATATTAATTTTTGATTTTTTAATTGTACCTTATCATTTCTTAGAAGAGTGGTTTGTAGTACAGCTAGAATCTTGAATAATTCTGGGTAGAATTATTTTTGTAATATATTATTCTGACCAAAAAATAAAAACAGCACATTCTAATAAAGTAACAAGCCTTGATAATTTTACATGATCAAAATGATAACGTAGTCTTTGAGTACAAGAAACCAAAGTGTTAGATGATTAACTAATGTTTATTATTACAAGTGAAAAAGACCAAAATTAGCACAATCTCCACACAGAAAAGGAATAGTGTTACGTTTAAGAATTTGTACACCTAGAAAACCAAATTCAGCTCGAAGACCCGTTGTTAAACTAAAGTTATCTTCTAGAAAAAAAGCTTTAGCGCATATTCCAGGAAAAGGACATAATTTAAGAAGACACTCTAGAGTTTTAATACACGGTACAGGAGCTAGAGACTTACCAGTCGTTAATTATACATGTATAAGAGGTGTTTATGATTTTTCCCCACTTTTTTCTAAAAGAAGAAGAAGATCTATTTATGGTGTTAAACAAATACCAGAATTAAAAACACACGTAAGAAGAAGATATAGAAATGTAGAATAGTAGTTTATATAAACTACTATTCTACATTTCTATATCTTCTTCTTACGTGTGTTTTTAATTCTGGTATTTGTTTAACACCATAAATAGATCTTCT
>JADJUS010000021.1 GCA_016716905.1 Acidobacteriota bacterium
GTATCTCGCGCCCAGTGCGGCCGTGATGGCGGTAGACGACGCGTCGGCGGCCGTGCTGGATCTGATCGCCCTTCGCGCGTTTTTGTCAGAGGTTATCGTCGACGACCTGGCTGGCCGTTTCCCGGCCGACGTCAGGGACGAAAGCCTCGACGAATTGGTGCGTGTTCGTGCACTCCGACGCATCGACACCCCCCAATCAGTCGTTCCCCAGTGATCGTTCCTATGACGCTGGTGCCGCTCAGCACGATGGTGCTCAACGTCACCAATCATTCGAACCTGAGCTGCACGTATTGTTACGAGCACGGCGAAGACAAGATCCCGCAGACCGGAAACGGCAAGCAGCCGAAGATGATGACTGAGCAGACGGCCCGCGAGAGCGTGGACTTCCTGCTGCGCGAGTCGGGCAAAGACGCGCACATGACGTTCTTCGGCGGCGAGACCTTGCTGAACTTCCGGGTGCTGAAGACAACCGTCGCCTACGCCACTGAACAGGCCGCTGCGCTGGGTAAGACCATCGACTTCAGCATGACGACGAACGCGACGCTGCTGAGTCCGGAGGTCATCGACTTCCTGGCGGGAGCACAAGTTCGGCGTGACCATTTCGACGGACGGCCCGCCCGACCTGCAGAACAAGTTCCGCGTGTTCCACAACGGCACCGGCAGTTACGACGTGATGGCGCCCAAAGCGAAGGCGCTCATCGCTGCACACCCGTCGCGGCCGATTGGCGCGCGCGTGACGCTGACCAAAGACACGCTGGATGTGTGCGGCGCATCCACAACCACCTCACAGAAGAGATCGGGTTCTGGGCAGGCTTCGTCCCGCGGACGGCGTCACCTGAGCGGCCGCATGCGTACGGCGATGTAGGCTTCGAGCAGGTGCTGGCTGAGTTCCGCGCGCTGGCAGAATTACCTCTCGGCCGCCGCGCTCTGAGGACCGGCATCACGGGTTGTGCAACGTGCGAGACGCTCAGCGAAATCCGCAAGGCGCCAGCAAAGCGTGGCCGTGTGGCGCCGGGTTCGGGTTGTTGGTGGCGTCCACCGGCGGCGACGTCGGCCTGTGTCATCGCTATCACCGGGTCAGACGATCACAAAGTTCCGGTACCGTGCGTGACGGCATCGACCGCGCGAAGCAGCACGATTCTCTCGAGTCGCATCACGTGAGCAACAAGACCGATTGTCAGACGTGCTGGGCGCGGCCGTTGTGGGCCGGCGGGTGCTATCACGAGGCCCACACGCGATTCGGCACCACGAACCAGCCCAACCTGCACTACTGCGACTGGATTCGCGGGTGACCGATACGTGCCTGTAGATTTACGGACAGATTGCGCAACTCAACCGGGATTCCTTCAGCAGTCCGAGGACGCCAATGAAGCACCTCAGCCCAGTTAACGCCAAAGCTCGTCGCTTTCACACGCGCTCGCCGTGTCTTCGGAGGCCGAGTCTTCTTCGGAGGCCGGGTCTTCAGACCCGGCGGCTCATGACGTCGTTGCCCTCCACACCCCGCAGCAACCGCAGGGGCCGCACATCCCGCTGGGATGCTCCACCGTGTTCGCACCCGGTTGGAAGTGGACCGCACGGGCGGCACCGCCGTTTGTGTCAGCCGGTGGAGCGCGACCTGTTCGACTGCCACCTCGGCTGCTTCTGGCCCGCGCAGGTGCCCGACCAGCTCAACCGCGCGCCCGACTGGACCAAGAGCGCGCCGCCGCCCAGAAAGACTGGCGCAAGATCGACGTGATCTTTCCATGAAGACGCTGTCTCGATCCTTCGAGAAGAGCCGCGGCCTTGAAGTTCAGGCCGCGCTACGAAATGCGCACATAGTGCGACTTGGTCTGTCTGTGGTGTGTCGGGCGGGGATTTCGTAGCGCGGCCTGGGTCTCAAGGCCGCGGCCTGCGCGTCTTCGCGCCAGTCGTGATCCTCCTCGCGCTCGTCTCCGCGTCTCTTTTCGCCGCGCCGCAAATCACCACGCGCCCGCAGAGCGGCCGAGCCACCGCCGCGCCGTCCGTGGCCGGCAATGGCACCATCTATCTTGGCAACTACAAGGGCACCATCTCGATCATCGACGAGGCGACCGAGAAAGTGGTCGGCGAGATTCCCCTCAAGGCCGGCATCCCCGGCCGCATCACGTTTTCCAACGATCGCTCGCGCCTCTACATCGCCGATATCTCATATGAGAAGGTCGAGATCGTCGATCGCGAAAACGCGAGAGCATCGAAGTCCACACGCTCAGCGAGGGCAGACCAAGGTCCGCATCTGGGGCATGCAGCCGGATCCGTTCGACAAGTACCTGATCCTGGTCATCAAGAATTACACGTTGAACGAAGACCATTGGGAAATCGGGCCACCCACGCTGGTGCAGCACGACCGCCACCAGGAAGATTGCGCGCACGATTCCATGGCCTAAGGATGAGGAGCGCGAGCGCGCGTCGGTGATCTTTCTCGCCCGACGGCAAGCTGATGTACCTGTTCGGCGACGACATCCTGATCTATGAGACCGAAGGGTTCAAGCAGGTCGACACCTGGAATCTGGCGCAGCCCCTGGAGCCCGGCGCCGGCCGCGTGACCTTCGGCGGCCTCGACCCCTTCACCGAGACGCCCGGGATCTACACGGGCCTGCTCACCATGAACGATCCGCTGAACGGCCGCCGCATGCTGGGCATCGGACGCGTTGATCTGGTGAACAAGAAGGTGGACTTCCGTCCGATTGGCCCGGCCAGGCCACTGGGCTGGGCCATTTCGCCCGACCGCAAGCGCGCGTACGGCCTCTTCCAGGACATCGGCGAGTACGAGTTCTGGACCATCGACGTGGAGAACGGCACCGTGCTGCAACGGCAGGCGTTTGCCGGTCGGCCGCGCATGGGTAACCGCGTCAGCAGCAACGGCAACATCATTTACATCTACACCGCCGGCAACACGATCGACTACTACGACGCCACCACGCTCAAGAAGCTGCGCACGCTCACGCTTGATACGGACATGACGTCGTTCACGCTGGTGCCGCCCAAGAAGTGACAAACGACCTCAGAGGTCCTGCCTCATCTCACCAAAGACCTCTGAGGTCGTTTTCCACTCGCGGAGCCCTTCGTTACCTGCGACCGTACCGGCCGCAACTGGCCGTTGTCCTGGTCATCAGCCTGGTCAGCACCGGGCTGTCGCTCTGGATGCCGTACCTCACCAAGGACTTGGTGGACGAGGCGCTCATCGGACGCAACAGCGCTGCGCTCTTCCGTATCGTCATCCTTTTCGCCATCATCGGAGCGATCGGGTTCGTCCTTAACGTCGCCAGCGGCCTGATCTACACACGCGTCTCGGCCGACATCCTCTTCGACATGCGGCGTGAGCTGTACGAACACCTGCAGCGCCCTCTCCTCGTTTCTACGCCGTGACCCGGCTGGGCGACATCGTTTCGCGCATCAACAGCGACATCAGCGAGATTCAGCGTGTGGCGGCAGAGGCTGCGCTCGCGTGGGTCGGCAATGTGCTCTTTCTCGGGGGCGGCATTGTCATCCTGCTCTGGCTCGACTGGCGCCTCTTCATCGTCGGTCTGACCACGTTGCCGCTCAGCGCCTGGGCGCTGGTGATCTATCGGCGTCGTCTTGATTCACGCGTTACGGACCTGCGCGAGCGGAGTTCCGCCATTGGCAGTTTCCTGATTGAGACGCTTCAGGCCAATCGGACGGTGGTGACCTCCGGCGCCGAGAAGCGAGAGGTCACTCGCTTCGGTCTTCTCAATTCGGCGTTCATCGACACTGTGATGGGCCTGCAGTGGGTGCATTACCTCGTGGGCGGCCTGCCGTCCCTTCTGTTGGCCGGCGGAACGGCGGCGGTCTTCTTCTACGGCGGCTACCGCGTGGTTGATGGCACGATGACGATGGGGACGTTGGCGGCGTTTATGGCGTATCAGGCGCGGGTGGTGGCGCCCGTGCAGGCGCTGATGGGGTTGTACGGCAGCCTGGCGGTGGCCAAGGTCTCGTGGCGTCGCGTGGCTGAGGATCCTGGAGACGCCGGTGGAAGTGGTGGAGCGTACGAACCCGATCGCGTTGCCCACGGTGCGAGGCGAGGTGGAGTTCGATCAGGTAACTCTTTCGTACGGCCGCGGCGGACCTGTGATTGAGGAGATCAGTTTTCGTGTCGCGCCTGGCGAGACGGTTGCGATTGTTGGCGCCAGCGGCAGCGGCAAGTCCACGATTGCGGATGTGTTGCTGCGACTGCTCGATCCGGACTCCGGCGTGGTTCGCCTCGACGGTCATGACCTGAAGGACGTGAAACTCTCCGACCTGCGGAAACATGTGCAGGTGGTGGAGCAGGAGCCGCTCTTGTTTCACACGTCGATTGAGGCGAACGTGCGCTACGCCAACCCGGATGCGAGTGACGATGAAGTGACGCGCGTCCTCGAGGCCGCCGGCATCGCGACGTTCGTGGCCGGCCTGCCCGACGGAGTGAAGACCGTCGTCGGCGATCGCGGCGTCGCGCTGTCAGCCGGCGAGCGTCAGCGCATAGCCCTTGCCCGCGCGCTGGTGACGAACCCGTCGGTGTTAATCCTCGACGAACCCAGCGCCGCCCTGGATCCCGCTCTCCGAGCGCCAGATCATCGAAGGCTATCGCCTCGCGATGAAGGGCAGAACAACCATCGTCATCTCGCACCGTCTGGATGTGGTGCGCGCAGCCGATCACGTGGTGATGCTGGAAGGCGCGAGGATTGTGGAACGCGGAACACCGTCGGAGTTGGCCGCCTCCGGTGGCCCATTTGCGAAGTTGTTTGGCGCTTAGGAACTGGGGAACTGGGGAAGTTGGGAACTGTGGAACTGTGGAACTGGGGAACTGAGGAACTGGGAAAAGGGGGATGGGGGGGGGGGGGGGGGGGGAGGGGGGGTGGGGGGGGGGGGGGGGGGGGGGGGGGGGGGCGGCGGGTTCTCAAGGCCGCGGCGGTACGTAGCTCGGCCTGTTCCTCAAGGCCGAGATCCGCGAGGCTAGCGTAAGGTGTCGATCAGATGATCTTGTCCGCCCACTCCCTCCCTCCCCGCACCGGCCGCGGCGTCCGCATCGCCGTGGTGGACAGCGGCATCCACGCCGCCCATCCACACGTGGGCGGCATCTCTGGTGGCGTGGGCATTGGCCCATTGGGCGAACTGAGCGACGACTACGTGGATCGCCTGGGGCACGGCACCGCCGTGGCCGCCGCCATTCGCGAGAAGGCCCCCAAGTGTGAGCTGTTGTCCGTGCGCGTGTTCGACCGCACGCTCACGACCACAGGGCTGGCGCTCGTCGCCGCGATTGAGTGGGCCGCGCTGCAGGGCGTACACCTCATCAACCTCAGCCTCGGCGCTTCGAATCAGGAGCACGCGCCCGCCCTGGCGGCCGCCGTCGCCAAGGCCGCAGCACGCGGCGCTATCGTCGTCTCCGCCGCACCGCAGGAAGGTGCCGCTTGGCTGCCCGGCGGTTTGCACGGCGTGGTCGCCGTCGATGTCGATTGGGACTGCCCGCGCGAAGAGTGTCGCGTCGTGAGCGCCGATGCTGGCGGCATTCGCCTCACCGCGTCCGGCTACCCGCGCCCCATTCCCGGCGTCGCACCCGAACGAAACTTCAGCGGCCTGAGCTTTGCCGTGGCAAACGTGACTGGCTTGTTGGCGCTGACTCTTGAAGACCGGCCGGCCCAGACAGTCGCTGCACTTGCGGACCGGCTGCGGGACTAGACTCACCCAAACTACGATGAAATGCGTTCGAGCGAGGTAATACGCTTTTCGTGGTCGGCGAGGGTCGCGGCAAATGCCCGGTCCGCCGCGTCTCCTGGAACCGTGTGGTCGTCGAGCCGTTTCATGATCATCGCGAAGCCGGCTCGCATTTCCAGTCGGAGGCTGTCGTCCTCGCGGATGCCTCGAATCCGATCAATCACGTCTTCGTGGAGTACGCCCATGTGGCGCCGCAAGTCCACGGTCTCCGTCTTCAGTCCGGCAACGTCTGTTTTTAGTACTGTGACGTCCGCCTGGAGGTGCGTGACGTCCGCCCTGGAGGTTCGTGACATTGGCGGTCAATCGATCAAACCGCCGGTCGATTTCGTCAAAGCGTTCCTCAGACATCACGCCTCCAGTGCTGAACGACGACGATACCATCGTCAAGCGCCCTCAATCTGGAATCGCTTCAGAATCAGTACACGCATCTTCGATCTGCACCGATCGCTTCTGACCCGTTTCTCTGACGGAGGGGTAGATCCTGACCCAAAAGCGCGAGTCTCGATCGTCGACGATGTTAGGATCCGAATCCGAAGGCGAAGGACGCGCAATGACGCTCACTGAATCCTGCGTGACCATTCACATGGCCGGTAGCCTCGACGGCTTCATTGCCCGCCGGGACGGTCGCGTCGACTGGATGGAGACGTCCGACGAATTCGCCGGCGGGGAGCCGATGGATCCGTCGGTCGTCGCGGCGTTCCTCAAGACAATCGATTGCTACGTCATGGGGTCGCGAACCTACGAGACCGCGCTGAAGTTTGAAGCCCAGGGGCTCGGATGGGCGTACGGAGACACACCCACCTTCGTGCTCACGAGTCGCGATCTGCCACGCACCAGAGAAACCGTCGAGTTCCACTCAGGCGACCTCACGCAGTTCGTGACTGAAGTCCTGCGGCCCCGGTTTCGCCAGATTTGGTTTGTCGGTGGCGCGGAGACCTGCGCCGCGTGCCTCCGTCTTGGCCTAGCCGACGAAGTGCGCTATTCGATCCTGCCGATCGTGATCGGCGACGGCATCCCGTTGTTTGAGCACCTCGGCAAAGACGTCGCCCTTCACCTGACAGAGGTCAAGGCCTACAAGAACGGCATCGTGGCGCTTCGGTACGAGGTGCGATGAAGAGCTCCTTCCTTAGCCGTGACCAGGCGGCGATTGTCTGGCTGACGTTCGTTGCCGCGAGTGCAGCTTGCACCTCGCCGACGGGTCCCGACGAACTGTCCGGCGTGACCCTGCAGGCGGCATCCGTCAGATCGAGTGCTGTGCCTCCGGGAGCGACATTTCCGCCCACGATTCGTGTAGAGGGGCGGAACGTCGTCGTGTCGGGAATTATCACCACGCCGTGCCTGGGTTACGCAATCTCCGCAGGGGCGTTGAAGTTGGGAAGCCTGGTCACTATCACACTCACGGCACGTCAGCTCGGGAACGTGTGCCTCACCTTGGTCGACGAATTCGCCTATCGGGCGACCGTGCCCCCTGTGGCGTGGGGCCTACAGGATAGATGTCGTGTACGAGTACCCTGGAACTTCCTTGCCGACCGAGGTCGTCGGCAAGGCGACGATCGTCGTGAAGTAGGCGACTCGGTGCCACCCACGACCGACATCCTCACCGCGTTTGAATTGCATTCTCCAGGCCAGATCTCCGCGGCGCTGGACGAGGGCGTAGACCCGCACGCGCCGATTCGCGGGAAGTCGCCCATGACCTGGCTGACCGAAATGTACAGCCGGTCCGCGAATTTCCCTCGGTGCGTGCGCATCCTGCTTGACCGCGGTGCCGTACTCGATGATCCGGCGGTGGCGCCGGTACTGCTTAACGACGTGGCCGCGCTCAAGGCGGCCCTGCTGGACAACCCCTCGCTTCTGCACCACCGAACCACGATGGTGTCGGCCTTTACGCCGCTGGTCGGTGCGTCACTGCTGCACGTAGCGGCTGAGTACGGGAACGCAGACGTCGCTCAGGTGCTGATCGACATGGGCGCCGACGTGCATGCTCGCGCCGACACGGACGAGTTCGGACTCAACGGCCATACGCCGTTGTTCCACACCGTCAGCTCGAACCAGAACTACGCCGCGCCCATCCTGAAGATGCTGCTGAAGGCCGGCGCGCGCGCCGACATCGCGCTGCAAGGCATCACCTGGGGCAAGGGCTTCGAGTGGGAAACCACGCTGTTCGACGTCACGCCTGTGTCGTACGCGCAGTTCGGCTTGCTGCCGCAGGTGCACCGGCGCGACACCGACATCTACGACAACATCAGGCTGCTGCTCGAGGCTGGCGGCCGGGCGGTGCCGCCTCTCGACAACGTGCCGAACGCGCACTCACCCCGAAACAAAGCTGACCCGATGCGGCACTCCCTGTCACCAGACGACCGTCGCTTCCGCGACGACTTCGAGGCGTGCGTCGTTCAGCCAGCCGCGTTCGACCACCGGTCACACATCCGGCTGGCGTACATCTACCTGGCCGAACACGACACCGACACGGCGCTGATGAAGATGCGAACTGCACTGCAGGCGTTCATCGCACATCACGGGATTCCCGCCACGAAGTACCACGAGACACTGACGCGCGCATGGATACTGGCCGTGCACCACTTCATGGCCACCGCACCCGCTTCCTCATCGTCGGCGGACTTTGTCGAGGCGAACCCCGCGATGCTCGACACAAAGATCATGCTGACCCACTATTCAGCCGAGGTCCTGTTCTCGCCAGAGGCGCGCGCGCGGTTTGTTGAGCCGGATCTCGGTGTGATTCCGAGACACGGCGAGTAGGGCGGGCGCCTCGGCCTTGAGGAACAGGCCGAGCTACTTCCGGGAGGCCGAGCTACGTGCCGGATCGATATCCTCCTGCGTAGCTTGGCCTCGAACGTAGCTCGGCCTGTTCTTCAAGGCCGAGGCCCACCCACGTGGTAGGATTCGCGCGGGAGTTTCACACATGCACGCAGTCGTCAGAACGTATTCAGGCCCGGGCGCGAAAGAACTGTTCGATGTCATCGAGGCCAACCTCGCAGAGATCAAACCCCTCATACACGCCGTCAAGGGTTTTGTCAGCTACACGCTGGTTCGCACCGAGACAGGCGGCTTCGCCGTCACGGTCTGCCAGGATCGCACCGGCGTAGACGAGAGCCTCCGCCTGGCGCGCGAGTGGATCATGAAGAACGCCGCTCATACCGGCGCCGCCGCGCCTCTGGTGGCCGAAGGCACCGTGATCCTCTCGTAGAACGGATTTCACATCGGTGTCGCCGGACCTGAAGGTCCGGCCTCCGAAGACAATCGCTATCGCACCCGGCGGCCATCCATCACCCACATGCCACGCCCGTAGGTGGCAATGACGATGAGGTGGTCGCGCGGGTGGATTTGCAGGTCTGAGACCTGCACGGACGGCAGGTTTCCTCCCAGCACGTGCCAGGTCAGGCCGGCATCCTTCGACACATAGGCGCCGAAGTCGTTGCCCGCGTACAGCAGACCCTCTACGGACGGGTCCTCGCGAATCACGTTGATGGAACCCGACGGGATATTGCCCACCACGCTGGTCCACGTCGCGCCGTAGTCGGTGGACTTCCACAGGTACGGCGCGAAATCGTCGTCTTCGCGGCCGCGCTGCGCGACCAGCACAGTGCCTGCCGCGCACTTCGACGGCACAATGCGCGACACCCCCTTCTTCAGCGCCATCGGCAGATTCCGGCCGATGTTGGTCCACGTGCGCCCGTCGTCCCGTGTGACATGCAAATTGCCGTCGTCAGTGCCCGCGTAGATGAGGCCTCGGGTCAGTGGCGACTCGGCAATGTGCGTGAGCGTCTGGTAGGGGATGGCGGAAGGATTCACACCCATCTGGCGCGGGTTGCTATCAGTTAGGTCATCGCTGATGCGCTCCCAGGTGGTGCCGCGATCGCGCGATCGGTAGACGTACTGATAGCCGGCGTAGACGGTGTTGGCATCGAACGGTGAGAGCACGATTGGCGCCATCCACTGGGCCCGCTGAGGCGCCTCGCCATCAGCAGCCTTCGGCCGGATATCGGTATGTGCCGGAGCCGCCGAAGGGGCCGGCGCTGCGCCCCGCCCGCCGCGGCTGGCAGGTGCCGGAGTCACGTCTGCGCGCGAGAAGTTGCCGTAGAAGCCGTGGGAATACACAAGGTTCGGGTTGGTGGGGTCGATGGCGTGTTGACTGCCTTCGCCGCCGGGGGCGCCCTGCCAGGCTTTTGGCGTGAACACGCCTCGGCCGGCTCCGGGGACGACGGCCACGCGGAAGCTGCCGGCGTCCTGCACCGATCCGTACGCGCGAAACGGCTTCGCCATGTCGAGTTCCACGTTGTAGAACTGCGTGCCACGGATGCCCCTGGCTTCGCGCTTCGTCCGGCCGCCGTCTTCGGTCATCGTGAAACCCTGATCGTGGGCGGTGTAGACCACTCTTGGGTTAACCGGATCGATCCACATGCGATGGTTGTCGCCACCGCCGGCCGCAAACGGCTTGAACGTGGCCCCCGCGTCGTCCGACACGCTCACACTGAGCGCCAAAACGTAGACGCGGTTCTCGTTTTTCGTATCGACGCGAATCTGCGTAAACACCCAGTTGTAGGTGTTGCCCAATCCCATCATCTGCGCGGCGGTTTCTGGCGTCTGACCGCTGGTGCGTCGCCACGTCGCGCCCTTGTCGTCGCTGCGATAGATCTCCATCCCGCGGATGATGTTGCTGTTGGCGGGCAACAGACGCCCGTAGGCATCGTTCTCACCCGGACGAGCCGGACGGCCAGCGTCGTAGTTGTCGATCACGGCGTAGACCACGTTCGTATTCGATCGCGAGACGTCGAGGCCAATGCGCCCGCGGAACCGCGGCTCGGGCAACCCCGTGTTGGCCGGCACCCAGGTGGTGCCACCATCCGTGGTCTTCCAGATACCGCCCTCGGTGTAGTTCGGCTCCACGCGCGGGTCGCTCCACTTGCGACGCACCCGCTGCCACATGCCCGCATACAACGTGTTCGGGTCCCTCGGGTCCATCACCAGGTCCACCGCGCCTGTGTTCGGGCTGCGATACAACACCTTCACCCAGGTCTTGCCGCCATCGGTGGTTTTAAAGACACCGCGCATGTCATTGGGCGTCCCACCATGGCCCGAGGCGGCCACATAGACGATGCTGGGATTGGTCGGGTGGACCAGGACGCGGCCGATCGTGCCCGTGTCCGTGAGTCCCATGTGCTGCCATGTCCTGCCGGCATTGATGGACTTGTAGATGCCCGTTCCCGCCATGCTCGCGCGGAAGAGATTCGATTCGCCGGTGCCCACCCACACGATTGAGGGATTCGACGGCGCCACCGCGACGTCGCCGATGCTCGCGCTCGCCTCATGCTCGAAGATGGGGCGCCACGTCAGGCCGCGGTTCGCAGACTTCCACACGCCGCCGGTGGCCGCGCCCACATAGATATTGCGCACGCCCTGCACATCAGCCACCGCGATCGACGTCATGCGCCCGGTGTGATTCGACGGGCCGATCGACTGCCAGGGAAGGAGTTTGTACGGCGACGCCGCGGCCATCGTCTTGTGCGTGCCGAAGGCAGTCAGATGGGCAGCGGCATCAGCCGGTGTCGTGATCTCAAGCAACTCGACGTCAAACACCAGGAGTCCACGAGGTGCCCCGGCGCGCGGGTTGTCGCCGTAGGCCAGGCCGGCTGGAATCCAGAAGCGGCGCTTTTCGCCCTTCACCATCAACTGCACACCTTCGGTCCAGCCTCTGATGACCCGGGTGACGCCGAATGAGGTCGGCTCGCCGCGGACGACGGAGCTGTCGAACATCTGCCCGTCGGTGGTCCAGCCGCTGTAGTGAACTTTGATGGTTGACGCGGCGGTCGGCCGTTCGGTGCCGCGACCGGGCGTCAGCACTTTCGACGCCAGTCCCGAAGCGGTGACTATGGCATCGGGTGGCGCGGCGGCCACATCCGGCGGTGGAGGCAACTGGGCCGGTTGGCCTTGTTGGGCGCCAACGGCGCCAATCGCCACGGTTACGATCGAGGCCAGCACCAGCGAGGAAATCCGAACGCGCGTTGTCATGGCCTAGAGTATGCTCCGCGACATGACTCGATCCAAAGGACGCTTGGGGGTACTGGTCCTGGCAGCGATGGTGTTCGGCCTGGCCCCGCTTCCGGAGGCCGCGCCGCCGCAGTCGGGCGCAATTGCCATTCGGGCGGGCCGGCTGATTGACCCGGACACCGGCACGGTTTCAACAGATCAGATCATCCTTGTCGCCGGCGGACGAATCTCTGCGGTCGGCAGAGGTCTGGCCATTCCGACTGGGGCAACGGTGATCGATCTGTCAAAGGCCTCGGTCATGCCAGGCCTGGTGGATGCGCACACGCACCTGTGCCTGCAGGTGGTGGCGGCGCGTGACCACGGCAGTTACTACTACACGACCCTGAACGACCCAGACGCGTTTCGTGCCGTCGAAGGGGTGGCCAATGTCAGGGCCATGCTCGAGGCCGGGTTCACGTCCGTGCGCGACGTAGGGAACGAGGGCAACTTTGCCTGTGTGCAGGTGCGCAAGGGCATCATGCAGGGACTGATTCCAGGTCCCACGATGATCACGGCCGGCCGCATCATTGCGCCGTTTGGCGGGCAGTTCCATCTGCAGCCAGACAAGCCCGGTCTGGCCGAACCCGAGTATTTCTTTGCCGACACGCGCGACGAAATGATCAAGGCGGTGCGGCAGAATGCCCACTTCGGCGCCACCGTGATCAAGATCGTGGTGGACGACCAGCGCTACATCTACTCAGTCGACGACATCAAATTCATCAAGGCGGAAGCGGCCCGGGCGGGTCTCAAGCTGGCGGCGCACGCGTGGACGCGTGCCGGCGCGCAGAATGCGGCAGAGGCCGGCGTGGACTCGATCGACCACGGCATCGACATGACAGACGAGATCTTGTCCCTTGCGAAGAAGAACAACGTGGCCCTGGTGGGCACGGAGTTCCTTGTGAACAGCGATTTTTTCGATGGCGCGTTTCGAAAGCAGGTGGTGGACCGCCTGAGGCGCGCGTTCAAGGTTGGTGTGACGCTGGTGTACGGCACGGATGCCATTGAAGCCGTGGATGGCAAGACCCGCGGTGAGGTCGCGATCTCGGGTATTGATCCCTGGGTTGAGGCGGGAATTCCGGCGCCGGCCATTCTCAAGGCAATGACCATCGAGGCTCATCGCCTGCTGGGTCTCGACGCGGAGCGCGGGAGCATCAAGGTGGGTCAGGCTGCCGACCTGATTGCGACCGTTGACGATCCGCTCGCCAATATCGCTGCCCTCAAGAAAGTGCAGTTCGTGATGAAAGACGGGCGCATCGTCCGCCAGTAGAGACGCCGCGTGGACGGTTGTCAGGCGTCTTTGGCCGCCGCCATGCCTTTGGCCTCATCGACACTCACGAGCAGCAACCCGCCGACGACGAAGAACAGCAGGATGCTGGCCATTCCGACGCGCTGGGAATACGCTTTGGTCAGTTCGCCCAGCAGAAATGGCCCCATGAACGCAGTGGCCTTGCCGGAGAAAGCAAAAAACCCGAAGAACTCGGATTCGTGCTTCGTCGGCACGAAGCGTCCCATCAATGAGCGTGACGCTGACTGATTCGGGCCAACAAAAATCCCCAACAAGGTGCCGGCCGCCCAAAACCAACCTACCGTGGGCGCCCACACTGCCATGCCGGTGGCCACCGACAGCATGACGATGGTAATCATGATTGTCTTCTTGCCGCCAAGGCGATCATCGACGAAGCCGAACAGGAACGCACCGAATCCTGACGTGACGTTCAGCCAGATGCCGAAGACAATCACGTCGCTCATGGTCATGCCGAAGGTCCCCTGGGCGTAGATTCCGCCGAAGGCGAAGACGGTGACCAGCCCATCATTGAAGACCAACCGGGCGACCAGGAACTTGACGAGCTCTTTGAAATGCCGAAGATGGCGGGCGGTTTGTCCCAATTCATGGAAGGCCGCCTTGATACTGATTCGTGCGGCATGGGTCCGCTGTTCAGGTACGAACCAGAACATCGGCAGCGCAAACAGCAGGAACCAGCCGGCCACCAGCAGGTTCGTCGCGCGTATGCCGGCGTCTTCCGTCAGGCCAAACCATGGAGCTTCTGTCACGAAGCCGATCAGCGCCAGCAGCATGCAGACCGTGCCCCCGACGTAGCCGAGGCCCCAGCCCCAACCCGACACCCGCCCGATCCGTGCGGGTGAGGCTATCGACGGAAGGAAGGCGTTGTAGAACACGTTGCCGACTTCGAACGTCAGGTCGGCGACGATGAAGAGCGTGAGCGCGATCAACGCGCCGTTGGCCATATCTGGCTTGATGAACGCCAGTGCGGTCGTGGCGCCGACGCAAAGAACCAGGGCGATGCCCATGAATCGCTTTCGCGCTCCGCCACGATCGGCGGCGGCGCCGAATATCGGCGAGGCAAGCGCCGTCAGGATCGAGCTAATCATCACCGCACGTGCCCACCACAGGGTGCCGGTTGCCTCATCCGGCGCAAAGGCCTTCGTGAAGTACGTCGAATAGATGAACGTCACCACCAACGTGGTGAAGGCCGAGTTGGCCCAGTCGTACATCGCCCACGACCAGACCACCTTCGGAACGTCGCGGCCGGGTGCCACTGTGGTTTCAGCAGTTGTCATTCGGGTCTCGGGAATCGTGGGCCATCTACACGTCGGCCAGGCACTGGCGGACCGACCGGGTGAGTGTATCTGCGTTAAACGGCTTCGGCAGGAACACTGCGTGTAATGCGGCTGCCGTGTCGGGCAGTTCGCGGTGGTAGCCGCTGGTCAGCACCACGCGCATATTGGGGCTGCGTTCGCGCACGGCCACGATCAGCTCGGGGCCGGTCATACCGCCTGGCATCACGACGTCGGTCAGCAACACCGAGACCCGCGATAGCTGCTGGTCTGGCAGAGCGAGCACCGCCGGTCCGTTCGCCGCTTCGATCACGTCGTGCCCGGCTGCAGAGAGCGCCACTCGCACAAACCTGCGCACCTGCTCCTCGTCTTCCACCACAAGAATTGTTGCCTTCCGGCTTGTCGGAATGTCCGGCGCCGGCGCTGGAACGTCGACGCGTTCCGAGGTGTCGATTGGCAGGTACACCTTGAACGTGGTGCCTCGGCCGACCTTGGTGTCCACGTCGATCCAGCCCCCGTGTTGCTGGACGACGGCGGAACTGGTGGCCAGGCCCAGGCCGGTGCCTTGCCCAGCCTCTTTGGTGGTGAAGAAGGGCTCAAAGATCTGCGGAAGGTGTTCGGGCGCAATGCCGGTGCCTGTATCCGTCACGCTGAGGCACGCGAAGTCAGCTGACCGCCGGTGCACGACGGTGACGTCGATCGTCAGCCGCCCTCCCTTCGGCATCGCTGCCTTGGCGTTCACCGTGAGGTTCAGCAGCACCTGATCCACCAGTCCCGGGTCGGCATTCACCGGCGCGAGTGTTGAAGAGGTCCGCACGTCGAGGGAGATGTCTTCACCCAGCAATCGGCGGAGCATGCCGGCCAGCGCGGTCACGGCCTCGTTGAGCTCAAGCGCGGCCGGCTGGACGGTGTTCTTGCGGGCGAATGTCAGGAGCTGATCCGTCACGCTGACGGCGCGTTGCGTGGCGCCTTTGATTTCATCCAGAAACCGTTTGGCGTCGTGGCCGGACCGCAGATGCTGCAGCGCCAGATCCGCATTGCCGCCGATGGCGGTCAGCAGATTGTTGAAGTCATGGGCCACGCCGGCGGCCAACCGGCCCACCGCTTCCAGGCGTTCGGCCTCGGCCAGCCGTTTCCAGTGGTTCTGCCGGTCTTCACGTTCCTTCTCGAGCATCCACAGCAACATCCCCAGGCCGACCATCAGCAGCAAGAGCACATCGATGTAGCCGTACGTCAGCCGCACGCGCTGCAGTCCACCCACGGTGCTGTTGATCGGTAAACCCAGCAGGAAGTACAGGGTTTGGTCCAGGCCATACAACACGAGTGCGACGGGCAGCAGCGCTCGTCCCAGTGTCCACGCGCCGCGACTGCGTCGTGCAAACCAGATCGCCGCCAGCACAAAGGCGATGCCGGTGGCGACCGACCGCACACCGGCGCGAGCCAGATACCGCTCGGTGCGCGCGGCCGGGTCGTCAATCCATGCCAGCGTCAGCGCCAGTCCCAGTGCGAATGCCACCGCACACGATGGCAATACCCAGCGCGTCAGCAGCCGCCGGCGCTCGGAGAATTCGTACGTCCCGAGCAGGAACCAAATCAGCTGCAGAAAGCCCGCCGTCAGCGAGACCGTGCTGACGGCCACCCGGGTCATCGATGTGACCTCCATGCTGCCCTGCAACAGCCGGCTGGTGGTGGAGCCCGTTGTGTAGATCGCAAACGCCAGCCAGCTCCAGATCCAGAAGCGCAGGTAGTTGCGGCCCGCGCGGCGTTCGAAGTGGAACAGCACGGCGGCAAAGAGCAGGGCCCCAATGACCTGGACACTGCTCCCAAGCACAATGAGCGTCAACTCCGTGGTCATGGCGAGGTGGAGGGATTCTACTCCTCATTTTCGTCCCTTCCCGCTTGATACGTCCCCCAATTTGTGTTCGGATGGTGACGCACCAATGCCCAATGAAGACGCCGCGCTTGCGCGCAAGGCCCGGATCCGCGAGGCCTCGTCATCGGTCTTCAACTACTGGTTCGGGTACGTGGCGAATCTCTCGCTGGTGGGGTGGCTTAGCAGCCGGGCCTTTGTGACTGGGCACCCCCGACTCGCCCTGGGCACCTTGGTCTTCTACGCAGCCGCGGGGGTCCTGCTGTGGACGCTCTCGGAATACGTCCTCCACCGGTATCTCTACCACGTGATGGAGTCACCGCTGAAAGTGGGCCACGACCTCCACCACGAGGAGCCACGGTCGTTGCTCGGCGTGCCGTGGTGGATGACCACCATTGCCGTGGTCGGCGTGTATTACGGCCTGAGCCTGATTGGCAACCCGTCGGTCATTGGTGTGGTGATGGCCTTTGCGTGGCTGGGCTACATCGGATACTGCGCCATGCACCACGCCTTTCACCATGCCACCTGGCGGGCGCGCTGGTTTGTCAGCGCCCGTCGTCATCACATGATTCATCATGCGCGTCACAACGTGAATTGGGGCGTGACCACCACGCTCTGGGATCGGGTCTTCGGCACGCGATCCTGACGTTCCGCGGGTGCTGTGCCCGTGCGGTAGACTCTCACCCGTGAAACTCCCAGCCGCATGGTTGTTGTTTGCCCTTCTGGCCCAGGCGCCGGCGGTGTCGCTTGAGCGCCGCCTTCTTGAAATCGAGGATGCCCGCGCCGACGATGTGTCGGTGCTGCTGACGGCCCTCAAGAGTTCCGACCCAGCCATTCAGCGACTCGCGGTGCGCACCGCGGGCCGGCTCGAACGCCCCGCGCTGAAGGACGCCATCGTGCCGTTGTTGCGCGCCCCGGATGCGCTGGTGCGCGCCGAGGCAGCCAACGCGATGGGGCAGGTGCGCGCGGCGTTTGACTACGGCGCCTTGCTGCGCGACGAGCGATCCGGCGATGTGCGCGCGGTGATCTTCGACACGATTGGCCGGATCACGCCCGTGCCTGGTGAAAGTGAACGCCTGCTCGTGGGTGGATTGACTGATGCGAGCGCACCGGCGCGTGTGGGCGCTGCGCGGGGCCTGGAGTCGTACTTCAGGGTGAACGCACGGTCGCTCAAGCCCGCGCCCGAGACGGTTGTCGCCCTGCGACAGGCCATACGCGACAACACCCACGCGCACCTGCGGGAGCCGGTGATGCTCACGTTGAACGTTGCCGGCGACAAGGATCCCGCGACGTTTGCGCTGGCACTCGCCGATCCCAATCCTCAGGTGCGTCGCCTGGCCGTGCTCGGCTCCAGGCAGTGGGTGGACGACCCGTCCCCGATGGTGCGGTACGAGGCGATGCGCCTGGCCGGCACGTGCGACCGCGCTGTGCGCGCGCTCGGCGATTCGAGTGAGCTTGTGGTGCTCGCGGCCATCGATTTCGCGGGCAGGAGCGCGTGCCCTGCCGCCGCGATCGACCCGCTGGTCAAAGGCGGCAAGACATGGCGCATTCGCGCGCGTGCGCTGGTGTCTCTCGCGCGGCTCGCGCCCGAGTCAGCGCGCGTCTATCTGCCCGTGCTCGCGGCAGACCCGGTCTGGCAGGCCCGCACGTACGCCGCAAGCGCCGCGAAGTTGCTGAAAGACACTGCCACTCTGGCGACGCTGGCAAAAGACCCGCAGCCGAACGTGATGGCGTCGGCCATCACCACCGGCGCCGACGCGGTGCGAGCGCTCGCAAGCGATCACGCCGGCTTGCTTGACGCGGCAGCGCGCCTGCTGAAGGGCACACCGGAATTGCCGGCTGCCGTGCCGCAGATGCTGGCTACGCTCCAGCGCCTGACTCGCACGGGGCGGGCCACTGTGCGCGACCCGCGCGTCCAGTTGCTCGAGCGGCTCCGCGAGTCCGGTGATCCGTCGATCGTCGAACCCCTGCGCGGCCTGTTGGCCGACCGCGACCCGGTGGTGGCCACGCTCGCAGCCGACATCATTTCGAAGGCCACCGGAAGTGTTGTGGTGGCAACGACGAAATCGTACGTCGGGGATCCGCTCCCATCTGAACAGACCCTGCGCGACCTGCGCGGGGCCACGGCGCGCGTGACGATGGCCGGATTGGGCACGTTTACCTTCGACCTGCTCACCGAGGAAGCACCGGTGACCGTCGCGGCGTTTGCGGCGCTCGTCGAGCGTGGCCAGTTTAATGGCCTGACCTTTCATCGGTTCGCGGCCAACTTCGTGATTCAGCACCGTCTTTGCCCGTGTGACCGCAGGCATGGATGTGGTGGACCGTGTGCTCGAAGGCGACGTGATCACGTCGATCACGATTACGCGCCGGCGATAGCCGCCCCCGCGATACAATCGCGCCCATGTCCACCCGCAAAGTCCTGGAGACATTGGCCGAACTCATGCGGCTGATGTACCACGACCCGCCATCGGCTTGACTGCCCGCTCCACGGTCCCTGGATGGTGACCGAGGTACGAGAACGAAGCCGAAACAGTTGACGGGGCGCGTGGCGCAAGATCGCAGACAATAGCGCTCATGCAGCGTATCCCCCTCATTGTCCTGGTGTGCCTGGTCGTGGCCTCGCTTTCCGCCCAGGAGACCGCGAAGGCGCCCGTTGGTTTTTCACGATCGTCCGCCGACGCGCTGGCAACATACGAGCGCATCGTGCTGGACACCCCATCACCTGCAAATGCGAAAACGTGGCTTGAGGCGCTGACTGAAGTGCCGCACGTGGCCGGCACACCCGCTGAGAAGAAGGTGGCCGACTACGTCCGCGATCGCATGGTCGAGTTCGGGCTTGCGGTCGAGATGGTGAAATACGACGTCTTTCTCAACCATCCCAAACTCGTGTCGTTGACGATGACGGCGCCCTCGCGGCAGGAGCTGTCGCTGATGGAAGACACGTATCCGCAGGACACCGCCGCCAGCTACCGGGGTCAGTTCCCCGCATTCCATGGGTACGGCGCCTCGGGTGTGGCAAGCGGGCAGGTGATCTACGTCAACTACGGCGCGCCAGGCGACCACGAGCGGCTCAAGGCGATGGGGCTCTCGGTGGAAGGGAAGATCGCGCTCGTGCGATATGGCGGCGCCTTCCGCGGCCTCAAGGTGAAGGAAGCCGAGGAGCGCGGGGCTGTCGGCGTCATCATCTACTCCGATCCGGCCGACGACGGCTACATGCGCGGCGATGTGTATCCGGATGGACCCATGCGTCCGGCCTCGGCGATTCAGCGCGGTTCGGTGCAATACCTGTCGATTCAGCCTGGCGACCCCTCCACTCCCGGCGGCGTGCCGTCCATCGACGGCGCTGCGCGCATCACACGCGACCAGATGAAGAACGTGCCGACGATCCCGTCCCTGCCGATTTCGCATCGCGAGGCAGAGAAGCTGCTGCGGCAACTGGGCGGACCGCGGGTGCCCGACGGCTGGCAGGGCGGGTTGCCGTTTTCGTATCACGTGGGGCCAGGCGGAGCAGCGGTCGAGATGAAGGTGGAGATGGACGAGGGGTTGAAGCCCATCTACAACGTCATGGCCACCATTCCCGGCACCACCGATCAGGTCCTGGTCGTCGGCAACCATCGCGATGCGTGGACGCCTGGCGCGATTGATCCCAATTCGGGCACGGCCGCCATGCTCGAGGTGGCCCGGTCGTTCGGCGTGGCCTTGAGAGCCGGGTGGAAGCCGAAGCGCACGATCATTCTTGGATCCTGGGACGCGGAAGAATACGGGCTGGTGGGATCCACCGAATGGGTGGAAGCCAACGCCGCGATGTTGTCGCAGAAGGCGGTGGCGTACTTGAATCTCGACTCGGCCGTGTCGGGACCCGACTTCAGCGCCTCGGGCGTGCCCTCACTTCGTGATGTCATGCGCGAAGTGGCGCGGCTGGTGCCGGACCCGCGCAAGGGCGGCAGCGTCGGCGCCCTCTGGGAGGGCCGTGCCAAAGCGGCCTGGGCGCAGAGCGCGCCGGTCACCCTCGGCGGACCCGATCGCGAGTTTGACCAGCAACTCGGCCGGCTCGGATCAGGCTCCGACTACACCGCGTTCCTCGACTTCCTTGGTGTGCCCGCCACCGACATGGGCTTCAGCGGCAGCTCGGGCGTGTACCATTCGGTCTTTGACAACTTCCGCTGGATGTCGCTGTTTGGTGATCCGGACTTTGTCTACCACAAGGCCGCCGCCCAGTTGATGGGGTTGCTGACGATGCGAATCGCGTCGGCCGATGTGGCGCCGCTGCGCTTCTCGGGCTACGCGCGCGCGCTTCGCGAAGACCTGGACGAAATTCGGACCGACGTCACCAAACGTGCGCGCATCGCTGTGGGTGCTCCATTCCTCCCGGACTTCGCATCGATCGTCACGGCACTGGCCGACCTGGAAAAAGCGGGCGTGGCCGCCGACGCCGCTGCGGATCGCGTGGCCGCGTCTGGAGATGCCGCTGCGGCCGCACGCATCAGCGACGCGCTGATCCAGGTGGAACGCGCGTTCCTGCATCCGCAGGGACTTCCGGGACGGCCGTGGTTTAAACACCAGCTGATCGGTCCCGGCCTGACCACCGGCTACGCCCCTTGGCCGTACCCCGCCTTGCGCGAGGCTGTCGAGAAGAAGGACATGACCATGTTCGGCGCGGAGGCGAAGCGAGTAGTGGCCGCCATTGCCGCGGGCACAGCCAGGTTGAGGCAGGCTGCCGGCATTCGGTGAAAGCGGAGCTCAGTCCACTTCGTCCCAGATTTTGTGCTGGTGAGTTTCCTTCAGAAGGAATGACCCGACGACGAACGTAATCGCCGCCACGCCGATGGGGTAGTAGAGTCCGGCGTAGATGTTGCCAGTGCGCGCGACGATCGAGAGCCCGATGAGCGGGAGCAGGCCGCCGAAGACGCCGTTGCCGATGTGGTACGGCAGCGAGAGCGCGGTGTAGCGAATGCGCGCCGGGAAGGCTTCCACCAGGTACGCCGCGATCGGCCCGTAGACCATCGTGACCAGAACCAGCTGAATGAAGACCAGTCCGATGAGTTTCCATGTGGCCGGCGTTGACGCGAGTTCAGCCCAGGGTGCGGTAGGTCAGCACCTCGGGTGCCGGCGTCAGTGCGCCGTTGACCATCGACTGCGGCGTCAGGCTGACGGCGCCGGTCACGGCGTTGCGCTGCGAGATGACGGTGACCACGTTCGAGCCGGCCGCCTGTTGCATCGACTGGTAGATGGGAATGTACGAGACGGCGGCGAGCAGGCACCCGGCCATCATCAGTCGCTTGCGGCCGAAGCGATCTGAAAGGCTGCCCATGACGATGAACAGCGGCATGCCCAACAGGAGCGCGGCAGCGACGATGTAATTGGCCGAGGTGGCATGCACTTTCAGGATGGCCTGCAGGTAGAACAGCGCGTAGAACTGGCCCGTGTACCAAATCACGCCCTGGCCTGCCGTGGCGCCGAACAGCGAAATCAGCACGCGTTTGAGGTTGACCCACTCGGTGAAGGCCTCTTTGAGTGGCCGCGCCGACGTCATGCCCGTGCTCTTGATGTGTTCGAAGATCGGCGACTCCTTCATGCGCAGGCGGATGTAGAGCGAGATGCCGACCAGGAAGATGGAAATCAGGAACGGGATGCGCCAGCCCCAGGCGCGGAAGGCCTCTGGGCCCAGCGCGTTTTGCACAACGAGGATGACGACCCAGGAGAGAAACAGCCCGAGCGTGGCGGTGATCTGGATGAAGCTCGTGTAGAAGCCGCGTTTGCCGTCGGGCACATGCTCAGCGACATAGACTGCGGCGCCGCCGTATTCGCCGCCGAGCGCCAGGCCCTGCAGGACGCGAATCACCAGAAGGGCGATGGGCGCCGCCATGCCGATGGTTTCGTAGGTGGGCAATACGCCCACGACCGCCGTCGCGCCACCCATGATGATCAGTGTCACAAGGAACGCGTACTTCCGGCCCACCCGGTCGCCGATGCGGCCGAAGACCAGTGCGCCGAACGGGCGTACGACAAACCCGACCGCGAACGTCGAGAGGTACGCAATCAGCGCAAACGTGTCGTTGCCCTGCGGGTAAAAGAGCGGAGAGATGATGGCGGCGAGGCTGCCGAAGATATAGAAGTCGTACCACTCGATCATCGTGCCGACAGACGACGCGGCGATGACGTTCCAGAGACGCGGGTGGCGGTGGTGACGATGGGGCACGGGCGAGAGCGTACCCCAGATGGGGGCCGCCGACCTGATACTATTCGCGCCAACACCCGTGACCCGTCGCCGCTCCCTGGTAACTCTCTGGCCGCTTGTCCTGGTGGCCGCCCTTGTGTTCGCGCCGCATGCCCTCGCGCAGGCTCCCGCAACCGCCCCGCAGGCTCCGGTCACAACGCCGGCCCGTCCGATCATTGCCGACATCACGAAGATCGACCCCGAAGTATTCGAGGCCATGGCCGCGAGGCTTCCGGCCGGCCGCGCGCCGCGGGTGGATGGGAAGCTGGACGACGCCGAGTGGCAACTGGCGCCGGTGCAGGGCCGGTTCATCCAGCGCGAACCGGCATTCGGGTTCGAATCCACTGAGCGCACGGAGTTCCGGATCCTCTACGACGACAAGACGCTGTACTTCGGCATCTGGGCGTTTGACTCCGATCCCAAGGGCATCATCGCCAGCGAAATGAAGCGGGACGCCGGCCTGCGCAAGGGCGATCAAATCAAGATCACACTCGACACCTTTCACGACCATCGCAACGCGTTCTACTTCTCGACCAATCCCCTGGGCGCGCTCAAGGACGCTCACTCGGTGGAGGAGGGCCGCACGATTAATTACGACTGGAACGCGGTGTGGGAGAACAGGACCACCATTGACGACCGCGGCTGGTATGTGGAGATCGCGATTCCGCTCAGCCAGTTACGGTTCAACGGCGGTCCCGGCGACACCGTGTGGGGACTGAACCTCTGCCGCATCATCATGCGGAAGAACGAAGAAACCTATTGGGTGCCGTTCCCGCGTGAGTGGCAGGCGATGGGGTTTGCCCGCATGTCCGGCGCCGGAGTCCTGAAGGGACTGCGCGATGTCACACCCAGGCGTCGCGTGGAGTTCGTGCCGTTTGTTTCTCCCCACATGGTCCGCGACTACGACGCGGGCACGCCGACACGCACGACGACCGACGTGGGGTTCGATTTCAAAATCGGTTTGTCGCAGAGCTTCAACGCCGACCTCACCTACAAGACGGATTTCGCGCATGTGGAGGCCGATCAGGAAGTGGTCAACCTGTCGCGCTTCAGTCTGTTCTTTCCCGAGAAGCGCCAGTTTTTCACTGAGGGCGCGGGCACCTTCGACTACAGCCAGAACGCAGGCGCCAACGCGGGCCCGGGCCTGCTGACGCTGTTTTACAGCCGCCGTGTGGGCCTGCAGGACGGGCGCGAGGTACCGATCCTGGCCGGGGGGCGCATCACCGGCCGGACCGGCCACACCACGATCGGGGCGATGAACGTGGAGACTGATGCCTCCGCAGGTGTGCCCCGCGCCAACTACTCAGTGCTGCGCGTGAAGCGCGATGTGTTCGCCAAGTCGTCGATCGGTGGCATCGTGTTGAATCGTTCGGGTGGTGGGCGCCCGGGCAACCAGGCCGTGGGGCTCGACGGCGTATTCACCATCGGCGCCAGGCTCGACGTCATCGTGGCCGGCGCCAAGACCTTCACGCCCGATGTACGAGGCAACGACTGGGCCGGCGCGGCCCGCATTCGCTGGACGCACGATGTGTTCGATGGCGGGTTGACCTACCTCGACGTTGGCGAGCGCTTCAACGCGGAGATGGGGTTCATCCCACGCACCGACATTCGCACGATCGGTGCGCAGGCCGCATGGACGCCTCGCCCGGATTGGCCAGGCGTGCGTCAACTGCGCTTCAACGTGAACTCCTCGTATGTGGAGAATCATGCCGGGCGCAGGGAATCGCAGGCCAGCGGATACGACGCCATCCTGACGGCACAGGACAGCAGCACTGTGCGTGTGGGTTTTGAGACGCAGTACGACTTCCTGCCGTCTGACTGGTCCACCGCCGGGGGGCTGATTCCCAGCGCGGGATACACCTGGCGGACCTGGAGAGCGTCCTACGGCTCGAACCAGGCCCGGCGCGTGTACGGTTCTGTCAGCGCCGATACGGGCGGGTATTACAGCGGCGACAAACAGACATGGCGCGCTGAGCTGAGTGTGGTGCCCAGGGACACGCTGCTGCTGGAGAACGTCTACACACGCAACCGCATCGTGTTGCCCGAGACTGGCCCGTTTGTCACGAATGTGTTGAGCACGCGCGTCAGCTATTCGTTCTCGCCCGATCTCTTTGTGAAGACGTTTGTGCAGGTCAACGACGCCACGCGTACAGCCAGCCTGAACGTGCTGTTCTGGTATATCTACCGCCCCGGCAGCGACTTCTACATCGTCTATAACCAGGGATTTGAGACTGACGTGGCGGGACCCAGGAATTTGCGGACGCGCGGACGGTCGCTTGCGGTCAAAGCCACATATTGGTTGTCGCGTTGAAGCGGTTTTAACCTGGCCGGGGGCGGACCGGTCGAAGACATCAGGGAGACTTACTTATGTTGCGACGAGGATTGATTCTTGCGGTGTTGGCGGTGGTGGCGGTGATGGCGAGTTCAGCGTGCGCGGTGGCGGCGCAGCCTGGCCAGGGCAATTGGGTATCCCTGGGCCAGCGAAACGTGACCGACCGCGTGGACCACGACACGGTGGTGGTGACCGGGTCACGGGGCACGTTCACGGCGGTCAAGTTCACAGTGCAGCGCCGGGCCGTGGACTTTCATCGCGTGGTGATTCACTTTGCCAACGGCGCAGACCAGAACGTCGAACTGCGCAACACCATTCGCGCCGGTGGCGAATCACGCGTGATCGACATTGACGGCGCCGATCGGGTGATCCGGTCGATCGACTTCTGGTACGACACGGCCTCGATCGGCCGCGGCCAGCGGGCGACCGTCCGCGTCCTCGGGCGGCACTAGGGGACACTCGGGCTTGAGGAACAGCCCGAGCTACGTGCTGGCTTGAAATTGTCCGGTGCGTAGCTCGGCCTGGTTCTCAAGGCCGAGGCCCTGGGGTGGGCGCAGAGCGCTACAATAGCGCCCACCTCAGGAGTCCCCATGTCCGCCACGAACGAGACCCGTCGTCGTTTCATCACGCACTTTGCCGGCGCCGGACTCGGCGCCACTCTGGCCCCAGGCATCATCTGGGCGAAGATGCAGGAGCAGGGCGCATCCCGAATCACCCTTGAGATGGTGACCGGCGCGCTGAAGCTGGCCGGCATCGAAAGCACCGAGGCCGAACGCCAGGCCATGGTCAACGGCGCAAACACGAGCCTGACGCGATACGAGGCGAATCGGCAGATCGATATTCCCAACGATGTCTCGCCGCCGTATCACTTCAGTTCTCTCGTGCCGGGTATCGAGGTGGATAAGGTGGCGCGGCCCTTCCGTCTCAGCGCGCCACCGCCGCTGCGGCGGCCGGCCAACCTCGAGGACGTGGCCTTCTGGCCGCTCCGGCACCTCGCCGAACTCGTGCGCACGAAGAAGGTCACCTCACTTGAATTGACCGAGATGTATCTCGGCCGTCTGCATCGCTACAACGGCACGCTCAACAACGTGGTGACGTTCCTTGACGATGTGGCGCGGGCGCAAGCGAAGCAGGCCGACACCGAAATTGCTGCGGGTAAGTACAAGGGCCCGCTCCACGGCATTCCCTGGGGCGCGAAAGACATCATCTCCGTGAAGGGTTACAAGACCACGTGGGGCACCGCGCCGCTCAAAGACCAGGTGCTTGACTACGACGCGAGCGTGGTGGAAATGCTGCGCGATGCCGGCGCCGTGCTGATCGCCAAGCTCACCACCGGCGAACTGGCGTCGGGCGACAACTGGTTCGGTGGACAGACCAAGAGTCCATGGGATCCAGCAGTCGGCTCCAGCGGATCCTCAGCCGGCCCATCGTCGGCCACCGCAGCCGGGTGTGTCGCGTTTGCGATTGGCTCCGAGACCAGCGGGTCCATTCTGAGCCCTTCGGCGCGGTGCGGCCTTGCGGGGTTGCGACCGACGTTTGGGCGCATCAGTCGACATGGCGTCATGGCGTTGTCGTGGACGATGGATCGGCTGGGGCCGATCTGCCGCCACGCCGAAGACTGCGCCATTGTCATGCAGGCGATCGCGAAGCCGGATGGTCGCGACATGAGCGTGTCGGATGCGCCGTTCAACTGGGACGCGCGACTGGATATCAAGAAGCTGCGTGTGGGCTACATCAAGGAGTCGTTCGACACACTGACCAACGCCGCGGCGAAACAGAATGCGGAGAAGGTGCTGGATACCTTGCGCACGCTCGGAGTCACGACGTTTGTACCCATGACCATTCCCATGGCCAACACACAGGGGTCAACCATCGGTGTGGAGTCGGCCGCATTTCGACCGCATGACTCGCACCGGCAAGATGACCGGCTCGCGCGGCGGCGGCCGCGCCAACGCGTGGCTGACTCCGGCCGTGGAGTTCCTTCAGCAGCAGCGCATCCGCATGATGATGATGATGGAACTTGAGCAGGCCACGCGCGGACTCGACGTGTATGTGGTGGCGTCCAACAACACCGGAGGCACACCCACGCCGGCTGGCCGCGGTCGCGGCGCTGGAGACCCGGTGGATCCCGCAGCTGCGGCGGCTGCGGCGGGCGGAAGGGCCGGCGGTCGTGGTGGGGATCCCGCGGCGGCAGGTCGTGGTGGGCGCGGTGCAGGTGGTGGGGGCGGCGCGGCTGGCCCGCAAAATCCTTCCGCTCGCCACTCAACCATGGCGAACCTCGCGTGTTATCCCGCGATCAACATCCCCAACGGATTCGCGGAGAATGGCCAGCCGACGAACGTGACATTCTTCGCGCGGCCGTTCGGAGAAGAGCCACTACTCGCCTTGGCTGCTGCCTATCAAGGGGCGAGCGGATTCTACAAGCAGAAGCCCACCAAGTTGGGATAGTCCAGGGTCCAGGGTCCAGAGTCCAGAGTTCGTTGTGCCTGCGCCGTTCGGCGCAGGGGCTTAGTTAAGAATCAGGATGCGCGAAGCGCCACCGAGAACCCTGGACCCTGGACCCTGGACCCTGGACCCTGGACCCTGGACCCTGGACCCCGGACTACTTGAGCACGCCCACCCTCACCCCCGAAGCCTGTGCCGCGGTCCGGTAAACGCGGTGCGTGGCTTTCTGGAAGTCGGTGGGCTTGGCCTTGTAGATATCCACAAACGTCTGCGGATTCCGGTCGATCACCGGGAACCAGGTGCTTTGCACCTGCACCATGATGCGGTGGCCTTTGAGGAATCTGTGGAAGCGGTCGCGCAGGTCGAATTCGTACTTCACGGGTTGGTTGGGGACCAGCGCCTCGGGTGTGGAGAAGGAGTTCCGGTAGCGGCCGCGGAAGACTTCGCCGGCCAGCAGCATCTGGAAGTCGCCCATCCTGATACCGCGCGGGTTGGGTGTGTTGTCAGGCGCGGTGCCCGGATACACGTCAATCAATTTCACCACCCAGTCGGCGTCGGTCCCTGTTGTGGACGCGATGATGGACGCAAAGATCGGTCCGGCGATGACCACGTCCTCGGTGAGTGGCTCGGTGCGATAGACCAGCACGTCTGGCCGCGTGGCCGCGAAGCGCTGGTCCTCAACCATCCACAAGTGGCCCTGTGTGGTGCGCGCTTCGGTGCTCCACGGCACGGGTTTCGATGGGTCCGAGACGTATTCGTCGAAGCCTCCACCTGAGGCCGCCGTCGCGGCTGTCGGCGGCGAGAACGACAGCCCGCCATCGGCTTGGAAATACAGCGTGCGCGACTCCGGTTGTGGTGGGTGGCCACGCGTCAAAGGTGCGCCAGGTGTTGCCGCCCGTTTCAAACATGGTGGCCTCGGCTGTTGGCGCCGCGCCTTTGTCTTTCAGGTGATGCGTGAAAAACGGAAACTCGACCTCGCGGCGATAGTAGTCGCCGGTCTGCGAGCCAAACCGGATGTCGCCCAGCGCATCGCCAGGCATCGAGGCCCATCCGCCGTGCAGCCACGGTCCGATGACAATGCGGTTCTTGTTGGCGGGTGTCGCGCGCTCCACCTGATACTTCTCGTTGATGTTGGCCACCGGGCCCGCATCGAGGAAGAAGCGATACCCGTCGGGTGTGCCGTAGTCAAAGCCCCCGCCGCGTGTTTCAGTGGCGCCGGCTCGCGGGCGCGCGTTTCCGGCGAGCCAGCTGAACGTGTACATCAGCCTGAACGCGCCGTTGTGATGGAAGTCATCCCCAAGGAACATGTCGATGGCCGGCGCCTGGGGAGACGACGCCTTGAGGGCCGGGTGCGCGTCGATCATGCCCCACACCGTCTGTGAGCCGGGATACGAGATGCCCCACTGGCCCACGCGGCCATTGTTGTTGGGCACGTTCTTTACGAGCCAGTCGATCGTGTCGTACG
The DNA here is from genome assembly GCA_016716905.1 of Acidobacteriota bacterium. NCBI lineage: Bacteria > Pseudomonadati > Acidobacteriota > Acidobacteriota bacterium. Next base: position 28,679 of record JADJUS010000021.1, read on the forward strand.
TGTCGGTGCTTTCGTCCGTGGCGCGAGGCCCCTTCGGCGCCGGCACCAGCGGCCGCATCACCACAAAGTCGCCTTCAGACCGGAACTTCCCGCGGACGTCCTGATACACAAAGATGAACTTCTCGGTCACGAAGTCTGCCGACGGCCCAAGCGTGGCCCGATACGCGTCGGCGCCATACGGCGGCGACCCATACGGCGTCCGGTGCAGCATGAACGGATACGGCGCCGACGTGTCCTTCGGCGTGTAGACGATGGTGAACAACTTCACACCGTCGCGCATGGGAATCATCTGTTCGGACTTGGTGTACGCCGCCCTGATGTCGGCGCCAGCCTGCGCGCCGAGTTTACGGTCGGCGCCTCCCAGCGCGCCCAGGACGATGAGGGCGGCGAACAGGAAGAACAGTCCGTGGGTCCGTGGGGCCGCAGGTCCGTGGGTTCTTGGTGGCGCTACGCGCATTATTGTTCTCCTGACAAAAAGTCCCGCGCCAACGGCGCGGCTCAACGGACTTGTACGAAGCTTTCGTCGAGCGCGGCCGTTGACGCGATGCCGAGTAGTTTCAGTGTCCGCACGATATCCGTCCGCAGGATGTCGATGGCGCGAGTCACTCCGGGACCTCCGGAAGCGCCGAGCCCGTACGCGTAGGCGCGCCCGATCAGTACCGCGCGTGCGCCCAGGCACAGCGCTTTCACCACGTCGCCGCCGCGCCGGATGCCGCCGTCGAGGAGCACCTCCACGCGTCCATCCACCGCCGCCACCACTTCGGGCAGCACCTGAATCGTGGCCGCCACGCCGTCCAACTGCCGTCCGCCATGGTTCGAGACCACCACGGCTGACGCGCCGCCATCAATCGCACGCCTCGCGTCATCGGCGGTGTGCACGCCTTTCACCACAATCGGCCCGCCCCATGCGTCGCGAATCCAGCGCAGGTCGTCCCAGCACGTCATTGATTGTTCAAGCGCCGCACCCACATCCGCGTAGGGCATCGGGCCATCCGGCAAGACGATGTTGGGGAAGTTCATCAGACCCCCGTCGCGAAGGTACGCCGCGAGCCAGCGCGGCTTGAGGAGGAACTGGCCCAGGTGGGGAAGCATCGCGAACGGCTTGCCGGAAAGAAGCGGCTTCATCCCGTTGCGCAGGTCGCGTTCCCGCATGCCGGCCACCGGCGTGTCGATGGTGACCACGAGCGCCGCGCACCCGGTTGCCTTTGCGCGTGCGATGCCGCCCATCGCCACGTCGCGTCCGCCCACCAGGTAGAGCTGAAACCAGACGGGTCCGCGGGTGGCGCTCTTGACGTCCTGAACGTGGCAACCCGAAAGTGTGGAGAGAATGTACGTGGTGCCGGCCTCGCCGGCAGCACGGGCAGCCACCTCCTCGCCGCGTGGATAAAACATGCGGCTACTGCCAACCGGTGCCAGCAGAATCGGCAGATCGAGCTTCGTGCCAAGGACGGTGGTCGAGAGGTCGCAGCGGGAAGTGGCGACGGCTGAATGGGGCCGGAAGGTGACGTCTTCAAATGCGCGGCTGTTCTCGCGCAGGGTGATCTCCGCGTCAGCGCCGCCGTCGATGTAATCAAACACCACGCGGGGCAGCCGCTTCTTCGCGGCCAGGCGCAGGTCGGCGATATTAACGGCCGTGGACATGTGCGCGGATTCTACCGCACGGCCATAGAATGGCGCCGGAGTATGACGATGCGTACAGCGGCGTGGATGATCTGTCTGAGCAGCCTCGCGGTGGCGACGGCCGCCCGCCAACCCCAGCCCCTCGGTGAACCTCCGAATGTGTCGGCCAGCCTGGCCGACCAGGCGGACCGTGTATCGCTGACTTATGAGGGCCATCGAATTGTGGACGGGACCATCGGCGGTGCTGCCGGCGTGACCGCGGAACGGCGCGCCGTGACGAATGAGTCGAACGGCGCCGTGACGCAGGTGATCAAGTGGACCGCAGTCGGCCGCGGCCCGCTCACGTTTGACCTCACCGTGTCCGCCAGCACCGATGCTCTGGCCGTGGAAGTGGACCGGCCCGCTGGAACGGCTCCGTTGTGCGCACCAGCATCGGCCCCAGCCACAACCTCCGTAACCGCGCGGTCTACGACCGCACTCGCGATTGGGTGGTGTCAATCGACGCGGGCGCGCAACTGGCCGTGACTCCCGGGGCCGCCAGGGCGTCAGGCACGACGTTTCAACTGCGCGGATCCGGATCGGAAGTGGTGCTGCGTTTCCGCCCACGTTTCTATCAGAAGCATCGCGGCCTGAAGTACTTCCAGCCGTGGACCTATCAGTCGTGGAAGCCCTCGGTCGCCGGATGGACGTCCTGGTATGCGTTCCGCGATCGCGTGACCCAGCAGGACATCACCGAGACTGCCGCGGTGGTCGCCGAGACGCTGGCGCCCTTCGGCTACGAATACATCCAGATAGACGATGGGTTTCAGCAGAACCCAATTGGGGTGCCGAGCCACTGGCTCACGCCCAACGAGAAGTTTCCTCAGGGACTTGATGGACTTCGGAACTCGATCACGCAACGCGGTCTCAAGGCGGGCTTGTGGACGAACGTGTCATTCGCCGATCGCGACTACGCGATGGCGCATCCCGGGTATTTCGTGAAGGACGCGGAAGGGGGCCCGGCACGCGGCAACTGGGTGGGATACGTCATGGACGGATCAAATCCATTGACGCTGACCGATCTGGTGGCGCCGGTGTATCGATCGCTCAAAGCATCGGGCTGGAAGTACTTCAAGGTGGATGCCCTGCGGCACCTGAAGTACGAGGGTTACAACAGCGCCGCGGACTATTTTGCCGGCAAACAACTGGACCGCGAGGCCGTCTATCGCCAGTTCGCCGCGTCAATCACCTCCGAGCTTGGTCCCGATGTGTTCAAGTTGATGTGCTGGGGCGTGCGTCCCGAATTGATCGGATTGTTCGATGGATGCCGGCTCGGCAACGACGGCTTCGGGTACGGAGGCTTCTCCGAATACAACTCCTTCAACAACATCGTCTGGCGCAACGACCCGGACCACATCGAACTGAAGCAGCCTGACGCCTATCGAGCCACCACGATTACCTCGCTGACGGGATCGATCCTGATGCTCACGGATCCGCCCGGGGTTGTATCGGACCGATCGCGGAAGCCGCTCGTCGCGCGTCACCGGTGTTGTTCGCCCTTCCGGGGCAGATCTATGACGTGGAGCCATCGAGATCTGATGCCATCGACCGGGCGGCTGTTGAGATGTCGGGTAGCGGCCCGCGCACATTTGATGCGACGCAGGAACTGTCGACCCACTATCTCTACGCGGTTGATGTGAGTCGGTCGTACGAGCAGTGGATGGTGTTGGCGCGCACAGGCGGCGAATCGGCTGTGCGCATGGCGGACCTCGGCCTTGCCGCCGATCGCGACTATCTCGCATTCGAGTTCTGGACGAAAGCGTTCTTAGGCACGTTCAAGGGGAGCCTGACGCCTGGGCCCGTTAACCCGACGTTTGGTGTCCAGGCCATCTGCCTCCGCGAGAAGGCCGATCATCCGCAGTTGCTGGCCACCAACCGGCATGTGGCGTGCGGCGCCGTCGATGTGACCGACGTGAAATGGTCCAGCGGCGCGCTCGAGGGATCGAGCGATGTGGTTCCGAACGAGACGTACGAAATCTACCTGACCGAACCGGCGGGGTATGCACTTACCGATGCGCGGCTCGTTGGCGCTCAACTCATCGACAGCCAGAAGGGGGGCGCCCGGGCGGCCGAGTGGCGGTGGAGTGTCCGACGCTGCGGCTGGCGCCGGCGGACTTCCCAAGCGGCAGGCGCGCTTCGGGCGGTGGCGATGACGCCGATCGAACGGATGCACCGGCGGGGCCTAGGAGAATGGGACCGCATCAGCACGCAGAGGCGCGCATGGCCAGACTTCCTCCGCCGCCAGGGCGCATCCCGGGGGGCCGGCGCGGGCCGCCCCGGGGGGGGGGGGGCGGGGGGGGGCGGGGGGGGGGGGGGCGGCCGCCCCCGCCCCCCCGGCCGTGCCGGAGAATCGCGATCGCTCGACAACCGCCGAGATGAAGCAACGTACGGCGAGATCACGATGCTCGAATTCCCGCAGTTCGTGAAGGACCGGTTTCCTGGTGTGCGGAAGATGGATATCTTCTCGGGCCTGTTCGGCGATGTGACGGACGACAGCATGTTCATCACGGCCGCACAAGGCGGGGGTGGCGGCGCCGGCTTCGATCCCATGAGTGCATCGGGCCGCAAGTGGCTGGACCGGCTGGCCAACACACTCGTGAAGACGGGCACGAAGGTGCAGCACATTTCAAACAACGCGCCCTTCGCGCTCGCCGACTTCGGCTCGCCTGAAGCCGACGCGCGCCGCAAGGCCGGCGTGGCGATGGCCAAGCGCTGGCTTGAGGGCTGCGCCGTGCTTGGCGTGGTCTCGATGCGGATGAACTCACCGCAGGCGCTGGGCCCGTCCATTCGCCCGAATGCCATCCCCCGGAGTGCCGACGGGTATCCGCGCAACCTCGATCTGGTGCCGTTGCTGGACGCAGCGATCGAGTCCTACAGGGAGATGGCCGACTTCGGGGGTGACCGCGGCATCAAGGTCACGTTTGAAAATCACTGGGGCCTTGCCGCCCGACCCGATGAATCTGCGGATCATGGTCGGCACGATCGCCATCCCTACTGCGACGTCGCCGGACTTCTGCAACTGGGAGCACGAGTATGCTCTTCAGCGGCCTTAAGGCTCTGGTGCCCTCTTCCACCTCCAACGTACGCGAAGTATTGGGACCGGTGGGGCGACAAAACGACGTGCAGCGCGGCGTGCGCATCATGCTGGCGGGCGGCTTCAAAGGTCCGTTTGCGCTAGAGTCGGAAGCCGGCCCCTCCAGCGGCGTCGAGGGCGCAACGTATCTCTAAGGAAGTGCTCGCCGCGCTCGACGCCCACGCCGGTACTGAAGCCGACCGCGACGCGGCTCGGGCTCAGCGGTTTTGAAATACTGCGCGATCAGGCGCGTTCACTGTGCCGTCGGCCTTGTAAGTCTCGCGATGGCCTTGTTGATCTGATCGAGATAGATCACAAACGGCGATTTCTTCGAGATCGTGATGTAAAACGGTTCTTCGGCGACGAACTTGGCAGACTCTCGAACTTCGAAGTTTCGCCGGTCTTCTTCAGCTGGTCATTCCCCGCATACAGCGAGTAGATGAAGTAGTCGGCCTGACCGGTCGCGACGAGGTTGAAGGCCTGCGCGGCCGTGGTGGCGCGGATCAATTGCAGGCTAGCCGCAGCGAAGTCGTCGAATTGCTGCCCGTAACTGTCGCCAATCATCGCCACGCCCTTTTTGCCGACCAGCACATTCCACGTGTCAAACAGGAACGGCTTGCCCTTGGCGACAAACAACGCCACGGGGTCGGTGGTGTAAGGATCGGAATAGAGCATGTAGGTGAGGCGGTCGGTCGTCTTGTAGGCCGCGACGAGCACATCCACTTCCCCGGACCTGGCCTTGGCCTGCACTTCATCCCACGTGCCCGAATAAGGAAACGTCGTGCGGAGATCGAGGTCGGCGAAGATCCTGCCAGCCAGCGCCGCACCGGCGCCATCGATGACGGCACCGCTGCGGTACATGATGGGCGGCCATTCAGGGTGCCCGGAAATCTTCACGGATTCAAGCGCCGCAGGCTGTGGTCACGACGCCGGCGCCCGTCGGTCGGGGCGGCGGCCGGGGCGCGGCGGTGCAGCCAGCGGCCCCAGCGGGCGGCCGCCCTCAGGTTGATGATCGCGTATCAGGTGGGCAGCAAGCCCGATTGGACCAGCGTAGCCACGCGGGGCCGATGACCGCCACCCGGAAACCGGCACGGTGCGCTATTCGACTTCGGGTGCGGGGCCGCTCTCGATTACCGAGACCTACAGCACAGATGGCCGGGCGCTCGACTGGAACATCGACCTGGCGGCCATCGGCTCGGCCGTACGCGTGGGTGACTTCGGTATCAGCCTGCCCGTGCAGGGCCCCACGGGCGAGAACCCTGCGCAGATCTTCGAACGCGGATTCCTGAAACATCAGTTCCATGTCCGGCGCGGGTTCGCTTCTTCTTCTACGTTCGCGCTTCGGGGCGCCACCCTTCCTGCTGGTCACCGCCAAGCCCGGAACGAAAGCCGGTAATGCTTCTCCGCCGCCGGCCGCGCAGGCGGGACGATGTTCGTGCACTCGGCAAAGTCGGGCAGCGAAGAGACGCGGGCACGTGGCGGCAGGCGCACACCGCGTTGAGCTTGAAGGCCGGCGCGAAAGCCAGCTACGGGTTCCGCCTCCAGTGGGCCTCCAGCTACGACGAACTCCGCGACCTGCTGTATGCCAACGGCCTGTTCGACGTTCGCGTGGTGCCGGGCATGACCGTGCCGTCGGACCTGTCCGCGAAGTTCTCCCTCCGCACGAAGGCGCAGATCGAGTCTGTCACGGCGGAGTTCCCGGGCCAGACCACGATTACGCCGTTGGGTTCGCCAGCGTCGCCCGGCGGCAGCCCGCAGACACCCACCTCTACGAGGTCACCTTCCGCAAACTCGGCGAGAACATGCTGACCATCACGCACGATGGCGGACGTAAGACGTATCTCGAGTTCTTCGCTGCCGGAGCCGATGGAACGCTGATCAAGAAGCGGGCATCGTTCCTGGTCAATCGCCAGCAGGTGAAGGATCCACCAAGTGGTGGAACGGTGTCTACGGCCCCTACGACATGAAGGCGAAAGTCATGCGCACCATCGACGATCCCGACATCTTTGTCGACCGCATGGTCTACGCCCTGACGGCTGATGACCCCGGCCTGGCGAAAGCGCCCTACATCGCCGCCAAAAACGTCACCTTTCCGGACAGGGCCGAGATCGAATCGCTGGAGTACTACATCAAGCACTTTGTCTGGGGCGGCCTCCAGCGCAAGGATGATGAACGGCCGTATCCATACGGCATCTACGGCACGCCGCACTGGTTCGTCAATCGCGATCCCGAGCGGCGCAAGGCCTACGCAGACTCACTGGCCAATGGCGCCACGGCCAAGACCGACCTCTCCAAGAGCACGTCTGGCGCAACTACGACTATCCGCATGTGGTGATGCTGTATTTCCACATGCCCAGATCGCGAAGATGTATCCGGAGATGTCGACCTATCTCGACGCGGCCGGCTACCTCACGCGCGCATGGGAAACCGCTCGCGCGTTCTATACCTATCCGTACGAGATCTATCCCTCCTACTACGACACCTACAAATGGGGCCTCTATAACGAGTTGGTCGTGCTCGACGTGATCGACGCGCTGAAGGCCGAGGGCATCCCGAGCAGGCGAAGTGGCTGACGGGCGGAGTGGGAAAAAGAAGACCAAGTATTTCGTGTATGACGATGCGTATCCGTTCCGGGCAGAGTATGCGTTCGATCGCACGGCGTTCGAGTCTACGTATGCCCTGGCGAAGTACGGCGCCACGCACGATATGGCGCCCGACCGGAACCTGTGGTTCGACCTCAAGCTGAAGACGTGGTGGTCCCATCCAACCGTGAAGCGCGAGGACTCGCGGGCGTTCATGGATCGCCAGCTGGCGTCGGGGCTCGTGGTGCGCGGCTGGCTCAATCCCGCGTATTACACGCTCGGCGCCGATCCAGGTGGGCTACATGGCGGCGATGGGCGGGTGGGGCGTGCTCGACTACGCGGTCAACTTCGCGCCCAGTCCTACGACTGGCTGCAGCTGGGAGTACGCGTCGTATCTCCAGTTCGTGGAGCCTGGTGAATAGCGGCACGGCAGGTCAGGCTACGGCGCGTGGTTCCCGGCAGGAGAACGACAGCGCCGCAGGCTGGCAGTTCATGAGCGCCAAGGCCGGCAGCGCATGGATGGGATCGAGTGTGCCCGGCGGCGTCACGGTCCCGCGCGGGCCGTGGCACTACGACAGTGAAATTGATCTTGGCTTTGGCGGCGCGCTCCGCATAGCCGCCACCGTCGTGACCAACGACCCGACATTCGGCTGGACCGCGTACGGCGGCGTGGCGAAAGACGACAGGACGCGGCTGTTGATCCAACCCTCGCGACGGCGTCCGCCGGCGGCTCGCGGTGGTGACGCAGGACCGATGCGCTGCCGTTTGCCGACAGCCTGTCACGGTTGAAATTGGAGCTGGAGCGCGATGGATTTGCCGCGACCGGCGACATCGCGGTGGACAAGTCGCTGGAGGCCATCACGTTCACGATCGAGAACCGCACGGGGCCGGGCGCACCGGACGGGAATTCTTCCTGTCGTTCCCGGTCAACGCAGGTTATGTGTTGACCGCGGGAGGCGACCCGTGGCGTTGATCCCCACAGGAAACCCAGGACTATCCGTGGCGGGCGGAGGTGGCGGTGAGCGGGGCGGCGCGCGTCGTCGAACTACGCCGTCAACGCACCCCTGAAACCGTAGTCCGTATACCGGAACGATGGATCAGTTCGGCTGCGCTGCGCGCAGCGGCAGAGCCGGCTGATGGCGTGTCGCCCGGGCGCCGCCTCGCGACACCCGTCGCCGCCCAGTCTCAGGACGCGCGGGGATCGGCCGTGGGCGACGAGGCGTAGTAGTCGGCTCCATACCAGTCAGCGCACCACTCGTAAATGTTCCCGCCGATGCCGAACAAGGCCGAAGCCATTCGGCTCTCGAGCGTCACCGGCCATGGCCGGGTAACGCACCCCGGCCGCCGTTGAGCACCCACGCGGGAATCTCATCGCCCCACCGAAACCGGGCCAGCCAGTCCGCCGCGCCACCCGTTCCCACTGGCCTTCCTCGTCGGCAGACGCGCCGGCTCGCCGGTCTCCGACCGCCACCGGCAAAACGCACGGGCGTCCAACCAGCTCACGCCGGTGACGGGCAGGTCCGCCGGCGATCTTGCCCGGCCACTCGCGTGGCGCCTCGTGACCGGTGGCCCCTCCAGAAACGCCGCGTACTCCGCCTGCGTGACCGGATACACCGCGCACTCAAACGTCCACGCTCACCTCATGCACCGGCCGCTCATCGTCTTGCCCGGCGTCGCTGCCGCGGGGAATCGCCCGGCAGGGATCGGCACAAACATCGTCACTGTGCCATCATGCGCCGGGGAGGGCGTCGATGAGGTGGCAAGATTCTTGGCGGTTTCATGGTGATGGCGATCGGCGCCGGGGTTGGCCCGTGCCAGTCGGCCCCAGGCCGGCCGTGCGTTCACCACCAACTTCACGCTGGCCGAGGTTGCGGCGCGCCGCGCCCGGTCTACGACGCGATAGGTCCGCGGGGCCTCGCCTGATTCAGGGACTCCCCAGCGTACCTTCGTCGGCCCATCTTCCGGCAGTCCAACAAGGTTCTACTACCTGTCGGGCGTCGTCACGCCACGCAGGCCATCCTAGCGATGGACGGCACCACCGCAGCAGCATCCTGTATCTACGAAACAGAACGTAGGCCGGGCTGCGGTCGGTGATCTGCTGTCGTCGGATGACCCGGCGGCCACCGCCGCATCACCGGGTATGGGCGAGGTCCAATCACCTGAACGACTGGAAACCCGATCTCAAAGCGGAGGCGCGCTGGCGCGACGACGTTGTGTAAATGCCGTTTGCGCCGACTGAAGGGGCAGTGAAAGCCCTGATGGTGCGCGGCACCATGCGGCAGATACTGACCGCAGACCCGTGGGACCGGCGAAATCAGCCGCGAAGCCCGCGAAGGCACTATTGGCCGCTCGAGCTCCACGACTGGAGATCGAATCTCGCCCATTCTCAACGCAATGCGAGAGATTTAAGCGCAGCCGAGATCGCGCTCATCACGCGCGCAACAAGGTCGGTGGCGAAGCCATCATCGAGGCTATGCGCAACTGCATTACTGGCTTTGGCCGGTAGAAATTGACGCACTCGCGCAGTTCATCTTCGTGCGCCACGGCGCGCAGAGCGAGAGCCTATCAGCGCGATTGTGGCCAGCGGCCCGGCGGCGATGAACCGCACCATCAGCCAGAGAGAAGATCATGACGGCCGGCGAGCTGGTGCTGATGGACTACTGTCCCGACCTCGGCTTCAATACTGCTGCGACGTCACGCGCCAATGGCCGGTGAACGGCAGGTTCAGCCGGGGACCAACGCGACTATGCGGCTTCTATCTCGGGATCTACGAATCCGTCCTTGGCGCCATCAAGCCGGGCTTGAGGTCGCAGCAGGTGCTACGGGCGGCGTTGCCCAAGATGGACGCCATCCTGCAGGCGGCGAAGTTTTCGAAAGAAACCTCTCTACGCCGACGTCGCGAAGCAATTCGTGGACCGCTATCGGGCGTCCGCAGAGCGTGGCGCCGGACTCGGTCATGCCGTCGGCATGGCGACTCATAATTTCGGCGGCGGCACCGGTCTCATGCGGCCGGGCATGGTGTTTACGATCCGAGCCGGCGCTCACCATTCCCGAAGAGCAGATCTACATCCGGCTGGAAGACATGATTGTCATCCACAGAGACGGGCGCGACAGTCCTTTCCCGGATTTTGTGCCGCGCAGCATTGCGGCGGTGGAGAGGATGGCCGGGCGGGGCTTCTGCAGCAATGCCGCCGGATTCGCTGACGTCCATGACAGACCCGACGGGGCCCCCGGCGCGCACCCGGCGAAGCCGCGGTATTCCGGAAAAATCCACGGCGGTTTCAGGACAAATGCAGGCTGAATCCCGATCGTTACGGCCGAGATCGACAAGGTGCTGGCCTCCGGCAAGCCGCCGGCAGCGTAAAAATCTGACCGATCATGGTGGACGAGGTGCTGGCCTGCCTTCGCCCTGTGGCCGGTGACGTGGCCGTGGACTGCACACTGGGCGGCGGAGGGCATACGCGCGCGTTGCTCGGTCGCGTGTGTTGCCGGGTAGCCGCGTGATTGGCCTTGACGTCGATCCTCGAGCTGCCGCGCACCGAGGGACGCCTGCGTGCCGAAGGTTCGGTCCAGACTCTTTTGCGTCGCACACCACGGAAACTTCGCGGGCATTTTACAAAGGAGCCCTGACCGCTGCGGGCACGCGACCGCGAACATCATCCTTCGGGACCTTGGCGTGTCGTCCATGCAGCTCGATAATCCCGACCGCGGTTTCAGTCACCAAGGAGTCTGGCCCCCTCGACATGCGCAGGAATCGCTTCGCGTGGCGTGACGGCCGCGCAGGTCATCGCGCGCGAGACCGAAGAGTCATTGGCGGCCTTGCTGGATGAAAACGCAGACGAACCACACGCCGCCCTCATCGCCGGCATTCTAAAAAGATCGACCCTGGACCCGGGTTTCGGGACCCCGACAACGTTGACCACCCGTGCGGTTGACACTCTGGTTCGGTCAGCGCTGATGGCCGCATTCCCAGGCTTGACGCCCGCCGAAATGACGCCCTCGGTGCGTCGCACCTTTCAGGCGCTCCGCATCG